>JAOZQW010000313.1 GCA_029932015.1 Candidatus Fermentibacteraceae bacterium | reverse complement strand
GATCCCCACCGATAGATCTGGAAGAGAGGTCCATACTGTATTCTGTGACGGCGTCCTCGAAAGTCAGTCCGTCTCTGGCTGAAATGCTGTCCCTCAGGGATTCTGCCAGTTCGAGTGTCGAGGTCACATCATCATCCTGCAAAGGAACGAGAATGAGAATATGACTTGCCGAAACAGTCCCGTCATCGAATCGCTCATCCAGCCTGATCAGGTGTACTCCGAAGGACGTTACCACGGGCTGACCGATCTCCCCTACCTCAAGCTGATCAACTGCGTTCTCGAAAATGGGGACCATCTGACCTGGACCGAAGATACCAAGGGAACCTCCCTGCGAGGCGGAACCGTCCTGGGAGTATTCCATTGCGATCTCCTCAAATGATTCACCGCTGACTATTCTGTTTCTTAGAAGGAGCATATCCGCCAGAGCCTGATCGAGGTCAGAGCCCGAAGGGATGATTGGCAGATATATCCATGCAAGATGTCTTGGCATAACGATCTCCTCCACCAGGTCGGTACTGGAGGAGAGGTATGTCAATGGACTTACAGGCATATTCATAAGAGCGGACTGGACGCTATAGCCAACGTATGACTGAGCTGCCTGCCTGTCACCGAGGAATTCAGCTAAAAATATCCTGTATTCAGGCATAGTCATGCCGGCGGCGGATAGGTACTCCATCAGGAACTCCGCGCTGCCAAGATAGGCTCGTATCGCATCTTCCTGCTCAGCAGGCACTTCGTCTGGTGATACACCTATCGAGTACAGATAGTCAAGATAGTACTCATCCTCCATGTTCCCTTCGAGTATCCGCAGTATCTCAGCATCTACCAGTTCCTGTACCTCCTCATCGGTAGGGTACTGGCCCACTTCACGCGAGGCTTCTATCAGCATCCCCTCCTCGATGAGTTCATTGAGTGCGGTCTGATATTGACGACTGGCTATATCCTCGGCGTAATCCCCTGACAGGGTATAGCCGGACTCCAGAAGAAGCGTCGTTACCTCTGAATGCAGAATTGGCTGGTCACCAACGATGGCAACAACCCTGTCCAGGGTGAAAGGCGTAAGGAGGAGGCTGCACATAATCAGCGATATCATTCCATCATCTCCCTGGAGTTTCCCCTTTCGGGGGGACTAACGAACCGTTCCACCCTCAACAATCCGATTCTGCCGGGCCACTTCCAGCAGACTGTCATTCGCGAAAGCAAGCCTCTGGCGATAAAATACATCAGCAAGGCTCCAGACTACTCTGGATGTATCGGTGAGTTCGCGCGAATGGTCGACCATGAGAATGTGCCAGCCTCTGTCGGAGGCAAAGACCCTTCCGAGTCCCGTGATGACAACCTCTTCTCTCGGAATACCGAAGGCAACCAGTTCCCCGCCTGACATGAATCCGAAATCTCCTCCTATACCGGCCTTCTGCCCGATGGATAGCCTCTCGGCTGTAATCTGGAAGTTCTCACCCCACGAGAGTCTTGTGAAGATGGAGTCAGCCAGGTGTCTGTCAGCTACAAGTATGTGATAGTAGTGCCTTTCGACCATGTAGAGGAGACTATCCTCCAGCATCAGATCAAGAACCTCCACACTGTCCGGGAAGTCAACCCTGGAGTAGACCTCCTCAAGCAGTACGTCTCTGAGATATATCTGCCTGGCCCGTTGCTGAACCAGGCTGCTGAGTCTGGTATTTTCGAGTCCCTCATCCAATGCCAGCTGGGCTAGCAGCTCATCCTCGAGCCAGTCGTCAGCGTATGTATCATCAAGCCCGATGAGGGCAAGGTCCTCTACCAGAAGGACTGCATCCTCTACCCTCGCGATGACGGGTCTCTCTGCCGACTGTGCATGAATTCCCTCTGCTTCACCGTGTCCTGTCAGTCTTTCAGCAGATGAAAGAACAAGCAGGAGTGTAAGCACAAGGACTACAGGCACAAGCGCCCAAATACCCCAGACGGCGATTCCATTCTTATTGGATATGCTGCAGCAGCCTTTCGGGATGGAGCTGCACATCATGCTGCAGCCTGAGTTCATCGACCAGCGAGATGATAACATCCTCCTGCATGGCCTGGATGAGCTCCATCTCTACAAATTCAGTGATCTCAGCGATAGTTGGTTCAGGAGTGAGCAATTCCGTTTCCAGCACTTCGATGATATGGTATCCAGCTCCGGTCTCAACGACACTGCTCAATTCACCTTCTGCAAGGGTGAAAGCAGTCTCGTCAAAGGCGAGATATCCCGATTGTCCCCTTGTGATCCATCCAAGATCACCTCCATCGGCACCACTTGGTCCGATGGAGTACTGCTGGGCAAGGGACTGAAAGCTGCCTCCCCCTCTTATCTGAGCCAGAATGGAGTTTGCGAGAAGTGCATCATCGACAATGATGTGTCTAACGTGAGCCGCGATCTTGTAGGTATCCAGCCACTCGCCGACATAGTTCTCCACTTCCAGCTGCGATGGCTGTATATCAGCCACCAGTTGAGACATATATGCCTCCAGCAGGATCTGCCTCCGGGCCTGATCTATCAAATACGCGATCTCTGCGTTGGTTGATAGGCCGGATGATTCCGCTGCTCTGACCATGATCTCTTCTCTCACCCATGACTCCAGGACGTCCTCGGCTGCAGCCTCTGAAGCTACACCAAGATACTGGACATTGACCTCTCCACCGATCATCAGGAGAACATCATCCCATGTTAGGGTCGAGCTGTCTACCGTGGCGAGAACATCAGCTCCAGCAAGGCAGGAGAATAAGATCAGTGCTGCGGATATTTGAAGAAGAAATGAACGCATTTAACGAACTCCAATCAAAAGGTTTTACCGCTCCGAAACGGTGTATCTCTTAATACACCGTTGCCCACGGGTCGATCTGGATGACGGCGGTGCTGTCAATCTCTACATCATAACGTGACCACAGTTCCAGAAAGTACTCCTCGAGGTTCGAGGAAATGATGCTGAGTCTGCAGTCATTCATCAGGAGGGGGAGCATGTCTTCGGGTCCAGTAGATCCCTCAGGGATGATCTCTACAACTTCGAAGTAAGCATGCAGATCACCTTCGCCGACCTGCACCGGGCCCTCGAACACACCCTCCTCAGAGGCGAATATGTAGGAACCTATTGGACCGAATACTTCAATCGCCCTCGGCGGAG
>JAOZQW010000312.1:1242-3155 GCA_029932015.1 Candidatus Fermentibacteraceae bacterium | reverse complement strand
GTCACTAGAGGGTGTCCACCCGGATCAGACAATACTGTCACTCCCTTTCCCCTGCAGGTCCTGAAGCATTTTAAGGAACCTGTAGGTTCCCCAGGCAAGGGCGGCAATTCCTATGATCAGCGCTGTATTGCAGCTCCGCACTCCGTCCGTTGCAGCGTACTGGAGCTTCCCGCTGAATATCCCGTCAAGGATGACGGGGAGAAATCCGACCCAGAAAACGGCAGCAGCAAAAGAGAGGTACTTCTTGTCCTTTTTTGTATCAGGAAATCTGCCGCGGAGTATGCGTCCTGACCTGCCGTCTACAACTGCCTGGAAAGTCCTGCCTTCGGACGTAAAATCCGTGATCCAGAGAGGATAGAAGACAAGAGCATCCCTGTGCCCTGAGATCACAGTGTATTCCCAGCGCTGCTCTAAACCATGTCCAACCCCTGCACCCAGCCTTTTCAGGTATCTCTCAGTCTGGGAACGGGCTTCTGTCAGCGGAATAACGGGATCGACGAAGACCCCCTCCCTTTCACTCTCATCCTGAAGTACCTCAAGGCCTTCAGGCAGGGAGTTCCTCTGTATATCGATACCCTTCAGGCTGAGCTGTGAATCAGCGGATAGAGAAGGGATTCCCATAGGCTGCAGATCGGCCCCGCTGATGTTCACGCTGCCGGCTATCTGGATCTCCCGCTCGACCGCTTCGGAGCCGGTCCTGGTCTTGATCTTTCTCGTTCTGGCAACGGCATAACCGGTAGTTCCCTGCCCCTGGGAATCAACTATGGGAATCTCCTTGACTTTGAATTTGGGCTCGACACCCAGAACGTATCCGTTGGCCTGCGCGGCGCAGTGCCAGAAGGGAACGTAGTAGAGCACCGGTTTACGGACCCTGGCGATATGTGTGCCTTTCGAATCAACCTGCTGAAGCTTCTTCCTGACAGCACGCAGCACTCCGGTGCTGCTGATCATCGTCGGAAGAACGAATCGTCTCACAGCCAATGGAAGGAGAAGGCTGCTGCCGCAGCTCGGACAGACCGTATGAGTATCACCTTCCCGGACTGTAAGCGGACCAGCGCATGAGGGGCAGTTGAGGGCAACGGAGACCCTGCTCATTGCTGCTCTCTTTTATTTATGATTCTGAGGGTGCCGAAACCAACGGAAAGTGAGGTGAGGAATGTAATGAACATCCTGGGAGTCCATGATACATCCAGAGCCTTGAGCAGGTAGTAGAGGGGGAAAGTGACCAGCAGTCCGGCAAGGAGTACCGTTACGAAGAGACGTACAAGGCTCGTTCCAGGATTCACCTCACCCATCTGACCTGACTGCTCTCCGAGTGCCATCCCGGAGACACCGTCAACTAGTATTCCCTCGCTGTAGCCCTCCATTCTGAGCATCACTATGTAGAAGGGATGAAAGAGTATCCTTCCCCCCTTTTCCTCCATCATGTCCCTGTCAAAGGGGATGAGCTCCTCAGGGGTCTCGGACTCCTCGTCGAATATTTTCCTGTCACCGGCAGGGGGAACGTAATCATCGAGTTCCTGCCAGGGCTGACTGAAGCAGGCTGTCGGAGCTGTGGGATTACTCTCCCCCAGCTTCTCAAGATACGGGAAGAAACGCTTTTCAATGGAGAGAACCGCATCTGGAGGAAAAAGCCGTCTGACCCTCTCTTCATCTACTGCAGGTACCGTCAATCGCGGTGTGTTCTCAGGAGGGTCGACAACTATCCTGGCCTCACAGAATGGACATCTGAGGAAGAAGTCACTTTCCAGAACTGTATGCTCCGCGCCGCATTTGGGACAGTTGATCCTCATTCGAGTCTCCGGCTCCCCGAAGTGCTTGCCCTTCCGTCGATGAAGGCTTCAGGATCACGCTGCCAGAAGATGGATGCCAGCGCCTGTGAAAGGCGCAGCATTGGATAGGGCTCGTTGATG
>JAOZQW010000312.1:0-1232 GCA_029932015.1 Candidatus Fermentibacteraceae bacterium | reverse complement strand
TCACCGGAGCTGCCCGGAGGCACCTCGTCCTCGTCCAGGGCATAGAGGACAGCTGATGAGGGGGAAGCACCTGTCGGTCCAGTCCACCTGGGATCATCAGGTCCCCGCATACGTATGATGGTCAGTTCCGGACGCGATGAGGGCGCTTCCTCATCCACTGCTGCTCGAATGCAGCCGAAACCTTCCAGTTTCATCATCAGGTCTGCCGCTATCAACTCATCGCTGAATCCAATCAAAGTTACTGTTGGAAGCCTGTCTGCAGCCGTCTCAACATCCATACCCTTTGCAAGAGGGATGTAGACGCCGAAACTGGAACCCGTATCAACATCAGTTGTCAGTGTGATGTAGCCCCCGAAGTTGTGTGTAATGGACCAGGTCGATGCAAGGCCAAATCCCCTGCCCTCCCCTTTGGTTGAGAAGAAAGGCTCGAATACCCTTGTGATCTCATTCTCGGGTATTCCCTCTCCGTAATCCCGGACACCAGCTAGTACATAGCTGCCGGGAGAAACCGGTTTCAACTCCTCAGGGAGATCAAGTCTGCAGGCGGTCAGCTGGAGAATGCCGCTGCCTCCCTGGGCTTCGACTGCATTGATCAGGTAGCAGTTGATGACCTGTTCAAAGAGATCCGGTGGTATCTCTGCATAGCCGGTCCTGTCCGGAAAGGCAACTTCGATCTGTATTTCCGGAAAAGCTTCTCGGATACCGACGAGGCAGTTCCTGAATGCCTGGGAGACAAGAGTTACTCTCTGGTCGGATATTTCCGCTGATGAGGCGGCAAGCATTCCGGAACCGATAGTGCTTATCCTCCCTACGATACGCTCTGATTCGGCAACAAGCCTCCTGAGCACGCCGGGATCATCTGCGCTCCGCTCCATACTGGAAAGGTTCGACAGAAGAGCAGTGAGGAGATCCTCCTGATTGTAGACCATGCCCTGTATCAGTGTACGGATAAACTCCACTTTTCGCGATCTGAGCACAGCTGCACTCATCATCCATCGAGTGGTTACATCGGTAAGGATCACACCCCCTGCAACGGAATGCTCACCGGCGACCGGTATGACAAAAACGGTGCCGGTTACCAGCCGCTCAGGACCTGCCTTCGATTCAATGACGGTAACTCCAGCCAGTTCCAGACTGCCGCCAGCCTCCTCCGCCTTCCCGGGCAGATTCTCCAGAGTGGTTCTCGTGGGTTGATCGACCAATCGGCAGACATTCTCAAGCTGCAGACCGGT
>JAOZQW010000040.1:4083-11942 GCA_029932015.1 Candidatus Fermentibacteraceae bacterium | reverse complement strand
GCTCTCTTACCGCACAGGTGATATTATCTCCCCCAAGCTTGACTCATTCGAGCCGCTAGCGAGTGAAATGGAGGAATTCATCCGTTGCATAGAGACAGGCAGCAGACGACGGACTCCAGGCACAAATGGACTCGCTGTAGTCAGAACCCTTGAACGGGCTGACAAGAGTCTCAAGGGTGCCGGGATCGCTGGGAACTGAATTGACCAGGGACTCCTCCGTGCTCCTCCGCACGGAGGATCTCCGTACATCGGATAGTGCTGATCCTGTTGAGATCGCAGCTCTGGCGAGCTCAATGCTAGTGCTCCTAGGAGGTCATGATACTATCGCTCCGCGCCTGGCTGCGATGATCGCCGGTGTGGATCGACCATCTTCAGGCAGAGTCCTCCTTGGAGAGGATCTGATAGACGTCAGATCACGGGAGGGCCGCAAGCTGGTCAGAATGATCAGCGGCCCCATTGACAGTCCCAGAGAACTTACTGTTGGAGGTCACCTCGGACTCTCTGCTGCCGCAGCAGGACTCAGTCGGCGTGAATCCACCGACATCGTTAGCCAGCTGGCGGCCTGGTGCGGATTGAACGGGCAGATGGACTGCCCCGTTGAAATCCTTGACAGGGATGACAGGTATATCCTTGGATTTGCCTCTGCCTGTTTGCCTATGCCGATGGTCATGGTCCTTCAGGGGCCCCTTCCGATCCGAATGCATCAGCTGCTCTCGGACTTGTGTGACGGCGGTTGCGCAGTTCTCGTATGCGTCGATGGAGTGGAATTTGTTCCGCGGAATGCAGAGAGGGTGGCTCTCTGTACGGCCACCGGAATACCAGCGGTTCTCCGCCTCCAGGAGCTGACAGAGGCCTGCACCGCTCTGCGCCGTATTAGCGCAAGGTTCCTCCCGGCTCTGCCGAGGGTGGTCATGGAGAGCCTGGCCGGAGCCAGGGACTTCCTTGCCATAGAGGGGGGCTATTCGTTCCATCACGTCAACCTTTCTACGGCCGTCAATAACCTCGTCAACCTCGCCAGGGCGAACTCGAGAACGATAGTCGGTCTTGAAATGATCCCCCCCTCACTGAATGAGCTCCTTGATTTTCTGGTACCTGAGGATGATGAAATCGAAGCGGATCTGTTTTGTCCCGAAGACCTGGGTTCTTAAGGGTCTGGTCGGTCGCGCTCCGCGTCATCTGGGCGTGGGCACACCGCAGACATTCCTTCTGGTGGCTGTTGCTTGGGCTCCCCTTCTCTGCCTGGCTCCTGCCCGGACAGGCTGCAGTGCCACCCCTTCCGCTTGCAGCATCAATGGCTGCCTGTTGCATCCCCGCTGCTCTGCTGGCCGGCTGGCCCTCAAGCGTGGAGCGAAGACACCTGGCTCTGACCCTGTTCCCATCCAGAGCAGGACGAGCTGGACTACTTGTGCCCGAACTCGCCTTCCCGATATTGGCAGGTTCCCTTATTTCAGCGGGTCTGACCGCAATATGGGGCTCAGGCGCCGGAGGGGTCCCATGGCAGCTCTGGATCCTTATACCATTCTCCGCTGCGACCTCAGCATCGCTGATGGTAGTGATCGAGTGCATGATGCCGTTCTCCGGTCGGGTCCTCTTCATCCTCTGTTCGATTGCTCAGGCATTTCGGACTCCCTGGGCTCTCTCAGGAGTCTTCCAGCTACTGATAGTGCAAGGCTATCCGCTCTGGATGATGAACTGGCATGTAGGAGAGGGGGCAGCGTTTCATGGAGATGTCTACCTTTTCTTCGGCGTTCTGGAGAGTATCGGTCTCCTCTTCCTCGCGGTGCGATTGCTGTCATCATTCCGGGTGCCGGAAGGGGCGGTTTAGCTCTGCTGATCGTCTAGGTGTCCCGTTCTATCGAATCCAGTCTGTGGATGAGCATCATTGACCAGCTCCCCGGTGCGGACAGCTCCTCGATCAGCATTATCCTTCCGATCCCAGGCGCGATGTATTCGACTGCACTCCTGGTGCTCTCAGAACTCTCCCTCACAGAGGAGATCATCACGCAACCAGCGAAACTCCCCGCGGGAACTGTAACTGTCCGGTCACATGCAATAACGGTATTGCGCTCCAGATAGCCACCTCTGATGGAGTTCCATGCAACACCCGGCTCGAGCATCAATGGTATCAGAGCATGGGGTTCTGATTTGTGACTCCCGGTGCGTACTTCAATACCGAGGTCTGTCTCCATCAGCCATTGCAGAACGGTATCAGAGAGGGTCACAGCCATCACTCCCCATGTGAGATCGGTGATGATAGAGGTCTCAATGCGGGGTATTCCATCCTCACTCCAGCCTTGATGCAGTGCGAGCGTGGAAACGCCGCTGATGGAGGAAAGGAAATCAGATGACATAACTGAAGATCCGTTGATGATGTAGGTGAGTGTCAAGTCTTCTTCCGGGAGCAGGCATGAGCCGGTCTCTGTCCAGGCATGAGCAGGGAGTGCGGTACAGACTGCGGTCAACCCAGCTATCAGCAGAATCCTCATACTCGGGATACCCATCTGGGATCTGCCGATCGGAACCGCCACTCTCTCTCCCGCGCATTACTTATGCCGATCCTCCCGGATGTGACGATATCAATGGAGTCTATGCTGTACGGTATCAGGATCGATAGCTCACCGGCCCCGAGATGAACACCATTATCAGCCATCGTGATCCCGAAGGCGCTGCAGAGCCTGGCAGGACCGCTGCATAACTCCCCGTCAGATCTCCCAGGCCTGTTTTCTCTCATGATATCTATCCCGTCCAGTGGTTCTACTGCCCTTATGAGCACAGCCTGACCAGAGCCTTCCGGACCCGAGGTTACATTGAAGCAGTGATGCATACCATATATGAAATAGACATATGCAAACCCTCCATGCCTGAACATCGTTTCGTTCCGTTGCGTGCAGCCGCGATAGGAATGGCTGGCCGGGTCGTCTTCGGTATATGCTTCCGTCTCCACTATCGCCCCTGAAACAGTCCCCGCCGCGGTCTTTCTTATTAGGAGAGACCCGATAAGAGCAGGTGCAAGCTGTGGAGCTTCGAGCTCGAAGAATCCTTGAGACGGGTGTAAATACTGCAACTCAGTCCTCCATTGCTTCCAGTCAGCCGTTGCACCATTATGGAGCATAGGTGAGCTACAGGTCAAACCCGTCTCCCGGTGAAGGAGGTCCCGCCATGAATTGTCCATTCTGCGAGCCCGATCCAGAGAGAATCCTCTGGAAGGACGATAATGTCTATGTGGTCAGAGATCTTTATCCGGTCTCAGCATCACACTCATTGATAATTCCGTTCCGGCATTTCGCCAGCATCTTTGAAGCAACAGCGGAGGAGCTCTCTTCAATCGCGAGGGCCCTGTCTATCAGAAAATCACAGCTGGAGAGGAGCCTTGCCGCAGACGGATACAACATTGGCATCAACGAAGGTCCAGCAGCGGGGCAGACTATTCCTCATGTCCACATCCATCTCATCCCGCGATTCGAAAGGGACGTGGATGATCCCAGAGGCGGCATCAGAGGTGTCATTCCGGAGAAGAAGACCTATCCGAATTAGCGGTTCGGTTATCGGAATGCCTAATGAAAGGACCGCATGAAACTGGACGTCCCGGGAGATGGTCTTCGACTGGTAATGGCTTCGGAGGTGCCCGATCTCCTTCAGAAAATCGACAGAGATCTCACTGGTGAATGGCCGGAGTTCATGCTTCATGATACTGTTGCGAATAGATTCTGGGCAAGGCTCTACTCCCAGTTCGCTGGTTTCCAGTTCGCCCTTCTCGATGATTCATCCGGTCGCCTTGCAGCAGCAGGGAACTGCATTCCCTTCAGCCTTCCGGAGGATGGTCAGGGGCTGCCGGATACCGGCTGGGACGCCACTCTGGCGAATGGTTTCGAGTGTCTCGATTGCGGCAGGGCTCCTGACGCCCTCAGTGCGCTTGCGATAACTGTCGGGGCCGAGTTCAGGGGACGCGGATTGAGCGGTATCATGCTGCAGACCATGAAAAAACTGGGGCGGGATGAGGGCCTTGAAGTCCTTGCTGCACCTGTAAGGCCGAACATGAAGCACCTCTATCCGCTCATTCCGATGGAGCAGTACATGCTCTGGAAGAGATCTGATGGCTTCCCCTTCGATCCCTGGCTTCGTGTACATATCCGTTCAGGAGGGGAGCTGGACCGCGTCTGCAGTGCTTCAATGACGATCACGGGTTCTATCGGGGAATGGTCAGACTGGACGGATCTCGACTTCCCTGAGAGCGGCAGATACATTGTAAAGGATGCTCTGGTGCCTGTCACCGCAGATACGGCTTCCAACAGATGCACGTATATTGAACCCAACATATGGGTAGTCCATCAGCTCAGGCAGGGATAAACACCCGATATTCAACTGCAGGAGGATCGTATGTCCGGGATGGAAGCCTTCGAGGAACGTCTCTCCAGCCTGAAGCCCTCGAAGTTGCTTGATGTTGCATCAGGACCGGGAAGGTCAGCTGCAGGTCTCATCAGTTCTGTTGGCGGCAGCGGATTCTCTGTGGCCTGCGACATCGATCGGGAACTGCTCAGCAAAGGAGCAGCTCTGACGGAGGAAGCGGGGAACGTGCTGCCGGTCTGTGCCGATTCAGCTCGAATGCCCTTTTTGAATGATATTTTCGGTCTCGTCGGCATATCCAATTCCATTCACCATATGGAGGACCTGGAACTGACACTCAATGAAATGGTGAGAGTCCTCGAACCCGGAGGTTTCTTCCTAGTCAGGGAGATGTACAGGGACGGTCAGACCGAGGCTCAGATGACACATGTCCTTCTGCATGAGTGGTGGGCGGACATCGATCAGGACCTGGGCAGACCTCACTACAGCACCTTCTGGAGGGATGAAATACTTGGTTTCCTCGAAGAACTCGAACTCGAGGATATCTCGACAGCGGATCATGCAGAACTCGATTCGGACCCGCTGGATCCGGAGGGACTCGAGCATGTCGACAATGCGGTGGAAGCCTATATCAAGAAAGCTGTCGGCCTTGCCGGTTTCGAGGATTACAGGAGAAGAGGAGAAAGCCTCCGGAGAAGGGTCCATTCAATAGGTATCCATGGTGCCACCGGTCTCCTGTTTCTCGCAAGGAAACCGTCGTGAACGATACGCAGCCTCGGATTGAGACTGACAGACTTATACTTCGACCCTTCACTCAGCGGGACGCGGATGCTGTCATGAGGCTCGCAGGAGACCGGGAGATCGCCGATACGACACTGAATATTCCCCATCCCTACAAAGAGGGAATGGCCGAGGACTGGATATCAACACACCGGGAAGGGATCGAAAGCGGAGACAGTCTTACGCTCGCCATCACGCTCACGGATACAGGGGAACTGGTGGGTGCGGTCGGACTCACGGTTCAGAAGGAACACTCGAGGGCTGAACTTGGCTACTGGACCGGCAGACAATACTGGGGTCTGGGATACTGTACTGAAGCAGCTCGGGCACTGGTCGAATACGGTTTCGATAAGATGGAGCTGAACAGGATATATGCATCACACTTCTCTGGAAATACTGCTTCGGGAAGGGTAATGGAGAAGCTTGGCATGAAGCACGAAGGAATCATGAGACAGCATGTCAGAAAGGAGGGCTCCTACGTAGACCTGGTGATCTATGGCATCACCCGGAAGCAATATGCGTAGTGGATTACTGCGCAATCAAGCGATGAAACGTTTTATTTTCTAATGTTTCATTATTCAGTCGAATATACTATCGAAAGTGAAGCCCGACCTCTTAGTAGTGGATCGTGTAATGGAGTTCGAGAGTGGGTTCGAGGTCACCATGAATAGTAGAACGGCTGGTTCCCTCGATATAGAAATCGGAGCTGAACAGATACTGAAGACTGAATGTACCGGGGCTTGGTGAGAAGACATCTCCCTTATACGAGACATACACATTGGGGAGCACATACTTTCCCACATTGAGAACGAGGCTGGTTGTGTCGGCGAAAAGCTCCGGTGATATCTGGAATGTATCCAGTCCTATCTCGTGCCGTATACTCCGTGCAATGAGGTTGCCAACAAGGGATTGAGCCACGTTCTCCACTTCGCTCCTGAGCGCTGAGGAGTTCAACTGCTGCATCTCACCGTATGTGACACCTACAGCAAGCAGAGTCAGTATGTCCTCCTGGGAGATCGTTCCTGAAGGTCCGACACCCGTCATATTCACCTCAGGATTGTCGGCATCACCTGTAATTCTTACAGTGATGTCGTACCTTTCCTGATTCATCAGGCTCCTGACTGTGGTCTGGGCAACTACATTGAGATGTACCTGGGGAGGGATCCCCTGGATCAGCTCCACCCTTCCCTCAGTGATATCGAAGTCGGTCTGGAGAAGGGTGATACGTCCCCTGACCGCAGATATGACCCCATTGACCGTCGGCTGCTCCTCGAGAGTGAGTACCCTGAGCTTCATAACCAGTTCGATATCAGCAAAGCTGGTCCGGAACCATAGATTTGAGCCATCGATGTCGATGGCCATATCGAACGGCAGCTCCGAGGAGCCTTCCGAAGAAGTCCCTGAGGCCTGCGGTATGCCTACAGCTCCCCCGAGGATACTGATGTCACCCGAGAGAAGCGGTCTATCACTGATACCGCTGCCTGAAGAGGAGAGATCCCCTGATGCCTCCACCGCTCCGATCCCGGGCAGGGGGATCCCCATCTCATCGAGGCTTATGGAAACATCGTAATCCCCCAGATCAAGCGGATACGGCTGTTCGATCCAGGCGTAGCATCCAGCGGAGAAATTGCCCTCATCAATGTCACCCGCACCCAGCGTGAAACGTGAATTGAAGCCGGCCCGGCTCGAATCAGGATAATTAAGGTAGAAGTTCACTCTGGGGAGTTCAATCCCGAGCATGGTGATGAAGAGCTTGTCAATCCGCGCGGAGGCCTGGATCTCGAGGTCCTGTCCTTCTGGAGCTGTACGATCATACTCCACTCTGGCAGAGACACTTGCTCCAACGGTCCTGACCGGCAGAGGCAGCACGTAGAAGAGCCAGTCCCCTATGTCGTTGACCTCCAGTTCCACCCAGTCCAGGATTGTGTGTGTGAGATCAATCTCTCCTGCATCCCACATACCGGATGCTTTCAGCTGGAGTCCGGATCTGACACCGTTGAGCCAGGCGTATATGCCATTTACGGTCAGACCGGTGTAATCCATTGTGATATCCACTGTGACGCTGTCCATTCTGAACTGCCCATAGACCGGATCGCTGATGGTTCCGGTGAATGATCCCGAGATCGTCTCACTTCCCTCCTGAAATCTGAAGGCAAATGTCCCAACACCGGACATATCCGATGGAAGCCCAACGAGAGACCTGAGAGTCGAGAAGTCAAAATGATCGACATCAGCATTGATCGAAGTGCTGTCCGGTCCAAAGAGCCCGGACATGCCGAATACTCCGACTGGAGGGTTGAACCACAGGGTGTCAAGAACGAGCACACCATTCTCAGTGAAGCCGGAGAGGGCTCCGTCAGTTATCATCCTGTGCTTCGAATAGGAAGCCCTCATGTCCCCTACTGAGAACCTGGTCAGGAGACCGGTCCGGACCGCGATGCTCGCAGAGTAAAGACGGCCGTCCGCAGTGGTGATGAGAAGACTGTCAGCAGTGATGTCATTGCCATCGAGATCTATCCCGACACCAAGCCGATATGCGTCTGCGCCGATTCTCAGGCTGTCCATTGAAATGTCCACATGACCTGAGAGGTCCCCACGCGAGATAGCCATGCTTCCCTGCACGGACGCGCTGTCCAGGAGTATCCCACCGAGGACTACACTGTCAATGGATACAGCTCCCTCGGCGCTGGCGGCAAATCGGGAGCCATTACCGTCGATCTGGAGCGCAACCTCGT
>JAOZQW010000040.1:0-3983 GCA_029932015.1 Candidatus Fermentibacteraceae bacterium | reverse complement strand
GAGGCTGGTTCCCGTCATCCCAGGTATACCGCCAAGGCCAGATGTGGATATCCCTGAGACCGAACCCGCCTCAACTTCGAGCTGTGCCGACCAGTTCCCCGGCATCATGGCTTCATCGAAACCAGAGCCGCTTCCTGTAAAATCCACAGTCACCGACCTGACCTCGGGAAGACCCTGGAGACCGAACTTCTCAAAGACCGAACTGGAGGATATTGAGGCTGTGGCTGAAGCGGTCAGGGAGATCGGCAGCAATTCACCGTTAAGGGGACCCGCGCAGGAAAAAGATGCGGACTCGTTCTCCAAATGCACCGAACAGTCGGAAAGGAACCAACCCCGGAGTATCGAAGCATTCAGATGCAGGGAGGATATCCTGAGGTTATCGAGGCTGGTTTCGTAGAGATCCACTGATGCACTGATATCCTGTAGAAGTGTATCCGCAGACCCTGCACCCGAAACATGGATGGTTCCAGTCACACTTCCAGGCGGAAGAGCTTCCCAGGTACTCGAGGGATCAACTTCGTTCATCGAGAAAATGATCTCACCACTCCACATCATGGTCTCGATATCAAGATCGCCATCAATATGGAGAGATGCCTGATCGGTGGTAACAAGCAGACCAGCGATGGTTATCCTGCCCAGATCAGCGTATACGGAATCCGCCTGGACCTCAGCACACCTTCCAAAGAGGAAGGCATCCCCTCTGCTGAAGGACATCGAAGCGCTCGGGGCGGCCAGTGTGCCCGTAACAGTGCCCTCGAACGAGAGATCGAGGTCGAGTGGAAGACCCAGGAATGATGTTCCGGCCTGTCCGGAAAGGGATGCATCCAGCAGACTGGTGCTCCCTTCGAGCGATCCGGTGACCGTAACATTGCCGGGGGGGCCGAATGCCCGAAGATCGGCTGTCGTGAGCAGTCCGGAATCCAGCCCGGCGGTACCGCTTGCAGACACTCTGCCGAAACCGGGAAGGATTGTGGTGAGCGAGTCTATTGAAAGGTACACGCCCCTGCTCCCCCGGTCGATCCTTGTATCAAGATAGATCGAGTCGACAATAACGCCCATCGGATCGTATATGATCCCATGCTTCAGCTGAAAACGGTCTACACCTGCGACAATACTCTCCTCGATAACGGTCAGGAGGCTGTCCAGCGTCTGCGGAGGTCCCAGGGAATCCCCCTCGGAAGGCAGAGACAGATCTAAGGACTCCACTTCCAGGCTCCGCACATGATGACTCAGCAGATAGCCGAGTCCGCTGCCCCTGACATCCACTCCGGCAACGGTCACTACCAGCCCGGTGGTATCAGCAACAATGACGGTATCAACATTCGTGGACCAGAAGATGTCTGTTCGAAGACCTATGAACGTTATATCCGTGCCATTGCCTGAAGCGAGCAGTCCAACAAGACGTCCTGGCATCTCCCCGAGGAGACCTGCGGCAAGAAGAATGTAACCGGTGAGGAGCATGGCTGCTATGCCGACAGCAGCTATCCTGAAGAAGTGCCGGGGCTTGCTTCCCTTGCGGGACTTCGCTGCACTAGTCGAAAGGGCCACTTAGAACACCTGGCCAATGCCGATGTAGAGCTTGCCCCTTTTGAGGGAATTGCTCCAGGTTGGCGCGAATCCGTAATCAAGACGAATGGGACCGAATACGGTATTGTACCGGAGACCGATGCCGGTGCCGAAACCGCTATTGGCAACGACGATATCCTCGACGGCGTTCCAGAGACCGCCACCATCAACGAAAAGTACTATACCAAAATCCCCGATCACATCTGCACGGACCTCGAAATTGCCCAGCAGCTCTATCCTTCCACCGAGTGGATTGCCTTCGTCATCCTTGGGACCGATGGAATTGAAGGAGTAACCCCTGATGCTGGTGCCTCCTCCGAGAAAGAATCGGTCATCCGGTGGGACACTGTTTCCGTCCCCATACGGGAATGCCCCGCCGGATCTGAGCCTGCCTGCCAGAGTCAAACTCCCGCTTACCGGAAGATAGAGCCTGGCCTCCGCGACAAGTCTGAAATAATCCCTGCCGCCCAGGATACCGCCGGAGATCTTACCGCTTCCGAGGAACCAGTGACCTCTCCTGGCGTTGAGAACTGGAGATCTCGAATCGTGAACAAGAGAAGCGCCGATACTGGAGGTGGTTACCCAGCCTTCACCACTCGATTCACCTACCTCCCCCTCATCGTACACCTCATACTCCAGGCTGTAACCGGAGGTTAGTCTGAGATGGCTGGTGAGGTCACGTGCGAAGGATGAGGTCACTGACCAGCTCTTCTGATACAAAGCGGGAAGACGAAGATAGAGATATCCGAACTTCAGCTGCCAGGACCACCTGGTAGAGAGGAACCAGGGTTCCTCATAGGTTATATCCGGTTCGATCTTCTCGCCATCATCGGAATCGATGTAAGTCATGTAGTACATGCTGAGCGACAGCTTCTGATTGTTCCCCATGATGTTCGGATGAAGCCAGCTCGCGGAGCCGAAGATCGCCTTCGGCGACATGTAGCCTGTTCCGAGATCGATCCTTCTGTAATTCGTCTCACTCACGAGTACATCAAGGTCGACCAGAGTGCTGTCGTTGCTCCGCGGTGCATAGGTGAACCGCACATCCTGAAAGAGCCCCAGCTGATAGATGGCGCTTATCGAGAGCCTGAGCAATTCCATGTTCAGGGAATCCCCGCTTGATATAAGCAGCTCTCTTGATACAACTGCACTCCGGACCGTCTCGAGACCGGTGATACTCACGGAACCCAGGAATGACTTAGGTCCTTCGCTCAGGATGCATTCGATAGCGCGATAACCATCCTCATCCTGGTCGGCCCCCTCCTCCATTGCGAGAAGCTGAATGCTGATGGAGGTATGGATGTAGCCCCTCTCTCCATAAGTGTCCAGTATGGAGTTTCGCAGATCAAGTGTATCTGAAGGAGTGATCGGGAGACCGGGGCCACCGCTGTAGAACGAGGCCAGGGAATCCGCAGCAAAGATGGATACTCCTTCAAAGACCAGCCCGGAAAGAAGGCTTCTCGTCCCAGGTTCGATGTCGATCCTGACGATACGCTCCGAATCACCCCAGAGAGGCCATGTCACAGTAACCTCGGGATCAAGGTAGCCCAGTGCTTTCAGGTTGTAGACGATCCCGGCCTGAGCCTCTGTCGGAGTGACCCTGAGCAGTGAGGAGCCTGTGCTCAGACCTGTTCCGTCCAGAAGGTGTGATATCGATACGGGGAGATCCCCGCTGACGCTGATGGAGTCAACCACCGGTTCTTCATAGGCCCCTGCAATGGATGAGAGAGCCAGAAGACAGATGAGGACCGCAGTCCGAATTCTGAAACTGCCCAGGTTTGTCCCTCCAGTGCCTGTGTGTATACTCCGACTCATAGGCTCAAGCATAACGCAGGAGAGGCTGGGAGGCTAGACGGAAGATGCTGGTAAAACCGTCATCAGGACCACGAGCGGTGATCATGTTCGCAGGCGGCATGGACCCCGCAGGAGGAGCAGGGCTGATTGCTGATGTGAAGACTGCCGCATACATGGGATTCCATGGGTGTCCTGTGGTGACCGCACTGACGGTTCAGAACAGCGGTGATGTTCTGAAATGGGATGCTGTTGAACCGCAGATGGTGACTGATCAGGCGGAAGCCGTGATAGATGACGGGCCGGTTGCAGCAGTGAAGACCGGTATGCTGGGAACGATCGGGAATGTTACTGCACTATCCTCCCTGATAAGAGAGAGGCTCAGCGGTATCCCTTTCATCCTCGACCCGGTCCTCTGCGCGGGAGGAGGAAGCGGTCTGTCAGAGAATGGTATCTCCGCAGAGATATCCAGGAAGCTGCTGCCCCTCGCGACGGTCTGCACACCAAATCTGCGGGAAGCGGCCATCCTCTCCGGAAGCAGTGTCTTCTCCAGCAGTGATATGGAGAAGGCTGCACAGGCTATGACCGCCCTTCAGGAGTACCGCACCGCAGCCCTGGTCGATCAA
>JAOZQW010000311.1:1932-3167 GCA_029932015.1 Candidatus Fermentibacteraceae bacterium | reverse complement strand
CTCATTTGCGGGTGGATATGCTTTCAGGGGTTAGAAAGCCGTGCCACGCAACAGGGTGCATGGCACGGTTTTCCATGGCCGGATGAACGCGCATACCAGGTCAGGTAGATACTGCAGTATGCGTGATGATTCCAGGTGCTAGTTCAGGACCGAGGCGATTATCCTCTCGGTGTCATCTGTAGCATCTGCCATCGTGGACTTCACAAGACCGCCGAACATGCCGCTCATGAGACCAGTGTTCATACGGGAGACAACAACAGTCCCGTCTGTTCTTTCATATACGGCAATCCTGCATGGCATCATGGACGAAACCACCCTGGCGTCATCATCCTCAAGTATCGTGCCTGCAAGATCCGGGTTACAGACTTCAATGACAGTTACGGGCAGCACATCATAGCCATCCTGTGCGACGGATACGTCGATCTGGTGAACCTTCGGGATCTTCCAACCTGCATCTTCAGTCGCCTCAGTAAGGGCTTCCACTGTCTCATCGAACGAAAGGGAACTTACATTCTCTGTGATCATCATGCCGGGAGCGATCGAGATGCCGGCAACAACAGTTATCACTGCCCCTGTTATAAAGCCAATAGCTGCGGGGAGTATCATTTTTCTCATTTTCGGTCTCCATTCTCGTGTGTGACAATTTTACTCTCTATCATCATTTCCGCGGTCCCTCAACGAGTCTGCATGCCCTGAATCCCTTCGACCTCAGAATGTCGACGGCATCATCAGCGACGGTGCAGAAACGGTCTCTGCAGTAGGTCAACACCAGGGTATCAAGTGGAGTCATCTCAGCGAAGGCGTAAAGCTTCCCGGGGGGGACCGATACCGATCCCGGAAGGTGCGCCTCTTCGAATTCCTCAACAGGTCTCAGATCTATGATTATGCTCTTTTTTGCATCACCCTCAGCATGGGGTTCCTCGTTCCTCCTTCTCGATTCAAGCTCGGAGACATGCATCCTTAGCTCTGGAAGCATCATAGAAGCAAACTCTTTCAGTTCCTGCAGAAAATCACGGACGCTTCCGCATGAGACTGAGTATCTGGTAAATCTGCCTTCTTTAGTGGATGAGAGGAGTCCTTCGCGCCTGAGGATCTGCAGATGATGAGAGACGGTTCTAACAGGCAGCTCAGTTACTTCGGATAGCTCGGCAACATTCCTGGATGCATTACAGAGAGCATCAAGTATCCGGATGCGCTCAGGAGAGTCTACCGCTCTCCCGATACGGGCAACTGCC
>JAOZQW010000311.1:0-1922 GCA_029932015.1 Candidatus Fermentibacteraceae bacterium | reverse complement strand
TGCCTCGAAGAATTCCTGCCGTTTCATATCTCTCCCCTTTATCCAACATTCCAACGGTCGTTAGAATAATGTATACCTATGAAATGTCAAGCCCCCATTCCCGTGGGTGCGATCATCGTAAAACGAATGTGAGATCTGCTGAAGTACCGGGCTGCCCCTACTGAGAAGGCTCTGCTGAACCAGAATCCTCTCCGATCGGAAGAACGGAACCTGACCGTACGCGCTCGATGAGGGCATCACCCGAATCTGCGGCAGTCCTCTCCGCTTTTAGAAAGTCCTCGGGGTCAAGGTGATTGCCCAGTTCATCGAAGAGCTTCTGGATAAAATCCTCTGTCTCGCTCTCATTGGCCGGGTGATCTTTGCAGAGGTAGGCCAGTTCAGCCGAAGCCATCTCCATACCCGCATCCAACAAGACTCTAGCCATGCCGAAGATCGCTCTGAGAGACTGGGGCTTCGCACCTGCGCGTTCGGCAATATCGTAAGCCTCGAGAAGATGAGCTATCGATCTGCCGTACTCCCCCCGCGAGCCATAGACGAAGCTGAGTCCAGTACGACTCCCGAGCTCCAGGAATGTATCTCCGCACTTCGAGGCATATTCGAGGGTCCTTCTGTAATGCTCCTCGGCGACATCCTGCCTCTGCCTCATCTGGGCGATTATCCCCAGATTGAAATCAACACCAGCCTGACCGTTCAGATTGCCGAGATCCCGAAATACGATGTGCGCCTGTCTGTAAAGCTTTTCGCTCTCGTCGAAATCACCGCCTGTGGCAGCTACCCCTGCAAGGTCGTTGAGGGTCTTCCCTGTCTCGAATGCAAGACCGTTCTTCCTTGTATATGCCAGATACTTCATGTAGTACTCTCTGGCATCCGCCAGGTCACCTACCGCGGATGCAGCGTGACCGGCATACTTCAGGCATGCGAACTCACCCCTGAGGAAGCCATCGCGCCTGCAATCTTCCAGCGTGTCGAAGATCATTGTCCTGGCCTCATCCATCCTGCCCATCGACAGGTATGTCATACCGAGATCGCTCCGTGCCTGCAGATGGTCATGTTGACTGCCGGCCTCACCGAACAGTTCGCTGCTCCTGGAGAGAAGGTCGGCAGAAAGGCTGTACTCGCCCCTCCTGTAGTTAACGAAGCCGGAACAGCTAAGCACATATGCCATGGTCCAGCTGTCCTCAGAAGCCTCCGAAGCATCAAGGGACCTCTTCAGAAGGGTTGAGCAACCATCTCCATCCCCCAACAGGAAGAGCATGAGCGCCAGACTCACATCTACAATTGCCTGGAGGGCGAGTCTGCTCTCCTCCTCAATACCGGTAAGCTCAGGTATGCGCGCTGAAGCACTCCGCATCATCTCAACGCCTGTATCAAGAAGCCCTCTCGACCTGAAGTAAAGGATCATGGGCTTCACCATCATCTTCAGACAGTCATGATATTCATTGTCGAGAGCCCACCCCCAGGCCTTGATGATATCATCGAGAGAGCTGTCTATCTGCCTGCGGCTAACGGACCAGTCCACCATCGAGAAGAGAGACTCCTCGAGTTCGGAGAGGTAACCTGCGAAGAACACGCAGTGTGAGTCTCGCGCATTGGTGCCCAGATCCCCGGAAGATTCCAGCTCATGCTCAAGGAATTTGTGGATCATCCTGGGGATGAAGTAATGTCCGCTTGCCGTGCGCCTCACCATCCAACGCAACTGAAGGTCAGAGAGGAGGCTGCTGTCGGCTTCAGCAACAACGGCAGCCGCCTGCGGGGTGAATACACCCCTGAACACGGACAGGCGCATGAGTCCTGTTTTCTGTTCATCAGGGACAAGATCCCATGAATGTCTCATGACCGCTGCCATACTCCTGTGCCTGTCAGGCACATCCTCGAATTCAGAGGATAGACTCAGCAGATCAGCTTCAACTCTCTCCCTGATA
>JAOZQW010000039.1:4545-11964 GCA_029932015.1 Candidatus Fermentibacteraceae bacterium | reverse complement strand
CAGGAAAGCCATCCTGCATAGGGGCGAGTTGTAAACGGTGATCCCGGAGGGGGAAACTACATGCTGAGCATTCTGGCGGTATTCACACAGTTCTGGCGGACGGTCCCATCCTACATGACCCTCCGCGAACCCAGAAGTGCCGGCCTGGCTCTGGGGGCGACCATACTCGTAATTGCCCTCACCGGTCTGGTCCCGTCCCTCTTTCTCAACTGGGAGGAACTTTCGGCGGAATGGGAAGCGGAGCGGACGCCCGAACTTCTGGGAGAGGGGATGACACCCGCTGCGGCGGACAGTCTCATCGCGGTCGAGCTTGAAGAGATGGAGGGCATCTCCCAGAGCCTTCCTGTGGCCAGGGTCGTGGAGCGCGGTATCCTCGCTCTCGTGGCCGGGCTTGCCGCATTCGGCATTGCCTACGCGGTGGAGGGAAGGAAAGTCGGCAGAGTGGTGGATTATGCATCCTCTGCACTGCTCTCGCAGGGAGCCTATATGCTTATCGGAACCCTCCTTGTGGTGATCGTGGTCCTCTTCAAACTTCCTCCTTCCATCAGGCTGAACCTCGGTGTTTTCGTACCGACCGGTACACTCGACCCTTCGAGGATGCATGTATTCCTCTTTCGCTTCCTGAGCAGCATTGACCTCCCGTCAATCGCCTCGATAATCCTGTGGGGAACCGGTCTCGCAGCTCTGAACGGGCGCGAAGCTGGCTGGGGTATCCGGCTCTGCACCTCGGTATTCCTTGTCGGGGTCCTTCTGATATCCCTGCCGGTGATGTTCGCCCAGGCATGAGATGACGATCTGCCGCTGAGTCCTCTCACTCTTCCACTGGCGACTCTGAGAGACCTGCTCACACTGCAGGACATTGGGCACAACAGTAGTATAGTCCAATTAGTGACTACTTGTAACAATATCCAGACAAAGAATGACGAGTGGCCGGCATTTCGTATATTCCATGAGTAATCATGATTTACGGACCTGCTCGAAGGGATGGTCACCAGATGAGAGCTGTCGCTGTTCCACTGCTGGTAGTTGCGGTACTTGCCTTCGCGCAGGATGGTCCCCAGGTGCTGGACCTGTCAGGATGGGTGCAGCTGGGACTGCAGAGAGCGCCCTCTCTTGCTCAGTCCGAAGCCAGTCTGCTTGCTGCGGATGCCTCTGTCAGAACCTCCAGTTCCTTCCTGTGGCCTTCACTCAGCTTCAGATCTTCGGCAGGGCACTCCTGGAGCAGCATTCCTGATGGAAGCGGCGGCTACACGGATACAGACAACTCCTCATGGTCGATGTCCATGAACCTTTCGCAGGAGATCCTCGGTTCCGGAGGGCGCGACTGGCTCCTTCTGGCTGGCAGCAGGCATGCCAGGACCGCCAGCGAGATGGATTACGACAAGGCTGAACTCGATCTCATGCTCAGTATTGCCGAGGGGTATTACGGGGTCATCGAGGCTACTGAACAGCTCAACTCAGCCAGGAGAGCACTTATCCGCAGCTCCGAGCAGTTCAACAGGACAAGGTCTCTCTATGAGCTGGGAGGTGTGACCAACCTCGAGATGATCCAGGCTGAGGTCCAGGTCAGCAGAGACAGTCTGACCGTCCTGCAGAGGCGACAGGGAGTCACTTCATCGTACGCTTCTCTCCGCTCTGCAGTTGGGGTCGTCAGCTCGCACATACTTGTGGATACAGCCGCTGTACTGCCGCCGATCTCCATGCGGACTGTAGAGGGATTCTTGATAGATTTCAGCGCAAATCCATCCCTTCTCGCTGCAGAAGAGCGTCTGGAAGAGGTCAGGCTTTCGCACGAGGCAAGACAGCGTTCATACTGGCCGTCACTATCTGCAGGAGGAAGCTGGAGCTGGAGCAATGATGAGCTTGAGTTCGACGACTTTGCGGACAGGGACAGCTGGAATGTCTCGATGACCCTTAACTGGCAGCTGTTTGACGGTTTCTCCAGAGAGGGTCTGATCCAGTCCTCCAGGTCCTCCGTTCTCCGGCAGGAAGCTACCATCGAATCTCTCGAGAACAGCCTTTACACATCTGCGCTTATGTACAGGGACAATCTCATCAGCTCAATTGCCGCATGGGATCTCTCGGAAAGGGTCACCGAACAGGCTATTGAGCAGCTTCGTCTTTCCGAGATGAGCTATGACCTTGGCGGGACATCCCTGCTCGACCTTCTCGCAGCCCAGAGCACTCTCGCGGATGCCGAAGCATCCGAAGCGTCGGCATTGTCAGCCTGCCTTATAGCCGAGGCAAGGTTCCTGGTCGTACTTGGCCAGTCCCCGAGGCTGGGGGAGTAGCAGCCGCCAGCCTGCTCGAACCTGCCTGATCGAGTGGTCAGATGATGCATTCCACTTATGAATCCGGAGCGATGCTCTTGACGCGGCTGAAGTACATCCTGCAATATTGTCCTGCAGATATTCATCCCGGGTCAGGACACTGCCTCGGATCATCAGACGACGGGTTTGGAGATAATGAGAGCCGCACGGCGCAGAAGACCCTCCACATATCTGATAATACTTGCGCTAATCATCCTCGGCCTTGGTCTCATTATGGCATACTATGTGAACAGCACTTTTGAGAATCTCAGGTATGATGCGCGGATAATCAATGAGACCGGCATCATCAGAGGGGCCATTCAGAGAGTATCGAAACTTGCTCTATCTGACTCAACCTGCATGTACAGACATGTGATAGTGGAGATCAATGAGCTGATCGAGCAATTCGTATCCCGTGAAGTAGGGTACCGGCATGACGGATCTGAAGAGGCTCTGGTAAATGGACTGCTGAACCTCAGGAGTGAATGGCATGTGCTCGAGCATGATCTTGTTGAGTATCAGGACGCGCCTACGGAGGTTGTCCGGCTGGCGATAGTAGAGAAGAGTGAAAGCTGCTGGGAGGCCGCAAACCAGGTGGTCCTGACAGCTCAGCTTGCGACAGAGGAAAAAGTAGGAGGGATCAGGCTCTTCTACAACATTCTGCTGCTCAACGCCCTGACAGCGGTACTCGTTATAGTGTATGTCCTTCTGTACGTGCGGAGGAGACTCGAATTCGAATCATCGCATGATCCATTGACAGGTCTGTTCAACAGACGGACCTACGAGAGCACAATGGAATCCGAGCTGGCCCGGAGTGTGAGATACGGTTCACCGCTGTCTCTGATAATCCTTGACATAGACCATTTCAAGAAGATCAATGACAGGTTCGGTCACAGAACAGGTGACAGGGTACTGGTCAATCTTGCAGGAGAAGTCCTGGGATCGATCCGTGAAACTGATTCCGTCTTCAGAATTGGTGGCGAGGAATTCGCCATCATTTGCCCTGAAAGCAGCGGGGAGGGGGCATACAGGCTTGCGGAGAAGGTCCGGATGAGGGTTGAGCAGACCTCCTTCGATACACAGGAAACAGAGACTATCAGCCTTGGTGTGGCGGAGTACTCACGCGGTATGACGAAAGAGGACCTGTACCACGATGCCGACAGGGCGATGTACAGAGCCAAGGAGAACGGCAGGAATCGGACAGAGGTTTATTCAGGAAGGGACCAATGAAGATCCTCATTATTATCAACGATGCACCGTACGGTACGGAGAAGGCATACAACGCCCTAAGACTGGCAATGACGATACAGAAGGAGAGCCCTGAGGTTGAGATCAGGATATTCCTTCTTGCAGATGCAGTGTTCTGCGCCTTGCCGAACCAGAAGACCCCGACCGGATATTACAATATTGAGCGGATGCTCCGAACGGTTATCAGGAAGGGTGCGGATATTGGAGCCTGTGTCGGATGTTCGGAGGCAAGGGGGATAGACACCCTTGAATTCATCGAGGGTGTGCATTTGAGCAATATGAAGGAATTTACGAAGTGGACCGTTGAATCCGAGAAGGTCATTACTTTCTGAAATGATCTACAGTACAGGTTGATCTGCTGATCCGCACTCTTGCCTATGCATTGGCGGGTCTTATGATATGCCCCGATACACCATGATGAAGGGCCAGTGATAATGAAGCGGTGGCGCTCCGACAGAAATTCGGGGCTGTACATAGCGGCATTCATGACCGGGCTGGGCATCCTCATCGCTCAGCTCGCATGGAACCGTAGACTTCTCATACTTATAGGTGGAAGCGTTGACGCTGCTGCCGCAGTCCTTGCCGCCTTCATGCTCGGGCTCGGACTGGGCGGGCGCTTCTTCGGTCGAAGCGGTGAGCTCTCCGCTGAACCGAGGCGGCTACTGGGGCGTATTGTTCTTATCACCGCAGCTCTCTCCCTGCTGCCGCTTCTTCTTTATCCTCTTCTTAGACCGCTCTATCCTCTTCTCTATGGATCCGGACTCCCGACAGGTTTCATCCGTTTGCTGATAGCCACTGTAATGGTCTTCCCCGCCACTTTCTTCGCGGGAGGTATAATCCCGGTGATGGGGAGGATAGTTGAGACCGCTGGTGCTCACCGTGAGATAGCGAGGATCTACGGATTGAATGCCATCGGCTCTGCAGCCGGGGGTTTCCTGGCGGGATTCATCCTGCTGGAGTTCGTCGGTGGCCCCATTTCTCTGGTAATCGGCGCACTCGCATGTATCCTGGCTGTGCCCCTCATCAGAAGGGGGGAGGAACCGGCAGTCGAAACCCGGACAACTGGTCAGACAGGGCGGCCATCCACTCGCTTCCTGGTGATTTACGGGCTCACCGGCATGGTTGCTCTCGGTCTCGAAGTGGTCTGGGCAAGGCAGTTCACATTCGTTCTCGGGAACAGTACCTATGCATTTGCCACCATGGGAATAGTCGTGCTGACCGGTATCGGTCTTGGAAGTCTGGCAGGGCAGAAGATCATAGCGAGAACGAGGAATCCCCTTGCCGCCTTCGGGCTGGCCGAGTTGGGACTGGGACTTACCAGTATTCTCCCTCTGGCAGCTCTCAGCAGGTTCAGTGAACTTGCGGCTCTACTAACCCCCGGAGATTCATGGCTGGCAAGGACCGCTGCCTCATTCGCGGCAGCGGCCATCTACATGCTTCCTTCAACGGTATTCATGGGCGCTACTTTCCCTCTCATGATCGGCGCTGCAGCAAGAAGGGACAGGCTTGGCAGCGATACAGGAATGCTCTCCATGACCAACTGCATCGGTGCGGCTCTCGGTGCAGTGATGACCTCCCAGATACTCTTCCGTCTGACGGGTCCGACGATCTCAGGTACGGTCCTTGCGCTCCTCAGCGTACTGATCGGGGCTCTGGTCCTGGCAATATCCGGGAAGAAGCGAGTTGCCCTGATCGCTGGTCCTGTGTCAGCCGCACTGATACTTCTCCTCGCCATTGATTCGAGACCTCCTGGCTCCACCCCCCCCGAGGGCATGGACCTGCTCTTCTTCAGGGAGGACCGGACTGCGACAGTCAGCGTATTCGGGAGGGAGTGGGATGATTACAGAAGTCTCCGCATAAACGGAGTGGAAGAGGTTCCCGTCGACCAGGCCTCTCTCGAAGCATTCTACCTTCTCGGACACCTGCCCTGGGGATACAACCCGGGTGCCTCGACGGCGATGGTTGTTGCGATGGGGGGCGGTATAACTTCAGGCGCATTGCTGACCCATCCTCTCGACACACTGGTCTGCGTGGAGCTATGTCCCGCGGTGAGAGAGGCTGCCTGGATATTCGAGAAGGAGAACCTGAGACCCGACCTTGATGAAAGATTCACACTGATCGCGGATGACGGCAGGAACTATCTGCTCGGGTGCGGAAGGCGTTTCGATCTCATAGTCTGCGATGCGACTCATCCAGGTTCGGCTGACAGCTGGGTCCTTTACACAAGAGAATTCTACCGCACTATGCTTGATGCCCTGGAGCCAGGGGGTGTTGCCGCCCAGTGGGTGCCTCTGCACCAGCTTCCATCGACTGACCTTACTCGGATCCTTGCGACATGGGCAGATGCATTCCCGCATTATTCAGTACACCTTGCGGGAGGGAGGCACGCGATCCTTGTCGGCTCCAGCTCGGAGCTCGAGCTTGATATCACCGCGATATTCTCTGATGAGGAAGCAGCTGTCCAGCTTGCTTCAGCAGGCTTTTCCCGGAGTGAGCCGGCCCCCCTTATGCCGGTCATCATGGATCCCGACATCGACAGCCTCACCATCGCAGAAGCGATCTCTGTCAACACCGACGCCAGACCTCACTGCCAGTTCATCCGAAGACGGGCACCCCTGGACCCGCAGGCGACCATATCGGGTGATGTTGCCCTGATCATTGCTCTTGGCAGTGCAACCGTACCGGAGCTGGTCTATGGACAGATGCTCTACTGGAGCGACAGGCTTCCTGAAGCCGTCTCACACATGAGGGATACTGATGGGAGTATGCTTGACCGCAGATGGCTGGCAGTCGTCCTGACATCCGCCGCAGAGCAGATGTACCTCACATCGCGTGGGCTGGGGGCCCTGCCGCTTCTCGAAGAGGCCATAGATGTCGACCCGTCATGGGAAAGGCACCTCAGACTGAAGCAGCTCATCGTAAGCACAATGGAGGATTGACCGAAAGGAAAGGCTGATGCACCACAGGCTGAATATCTTGCTTAAGATTCTTCTGATGATGCTTGCCTCTTCTCCATTGTCTGCTGGAAACATGTGGGCGAATCACGGATATGACTTCAGCTATGTCCCTGCCGGTACGGATGACGAGAAGACTGTCTTTCCCATCGCATGGGATATCCGTAATGCAGGTGAATACTTCAGGATGTACTGCGAGAGCTACTTCATTGAAACAAGCTGGAATCCTATGATGGAACAGCTCGCCCATTCGCGGGAGCACGGCTTCACAGCCGCAGTGGTCAGATCGGAAATGATGAGGATCGGGATTCCCGAGCCGTACGGGAATGTGGATTACAGTTTCGCGGAGATAACCGATTCCATCCGTGCGATGGGTCTGGATGTCATTCTTGGTGGTTTCTGGACTGAACCGGGTGCTGATGTACATAACATGGCCGTTCTGGAGTACCTCGATGGGTACATCGAGGAGACCGCCGGGCTCTATCCCGGAGATGTCATCTCAATATTCGGTTTTGACGAGCCGGCCGTGAAGTACCTCGAAAACCCGGCACATGCGTCTGAGTGGATCGCGATGGTTGTGGAATACTCCAAGCTCTGCGAGGAGAGGATCGAGCTGCCCTTTACCTCTTTCCTGTCGAAGTACGGGAGTGATGCCGGGGGAGTCTGGCGCTATTACAGCGATACTACAAGCGTGCTTAACAGGTTCTCCAGATATCTGGACATAGTCACTTTTGATATGTACCCGGCGAAGAACAACACACGCAGGGAGAGGTTCATCCCTCTCGACATGGATTCGATCCTGTTTTGTGGAGCTACCGACCTGCTCCCTTCAGAAGCGGATCACTATTATGAAGCCTTCTGTGACAGGGACGAATTCTTCACTGTCACACTGACCGCAGCAGGCTGCC
>JAOZQW010000039.1:0-4535 GCA_029932015.1 Candidatus Fermentibacteraceae bacterium | reverse complement strand
ACCGATTCACACTCTTCGAGTTCATCTCCACCGAAGGTTCCGGTATGTTTGACATGCTCCCTGTCTGGTCGGAGGAGTTCGACTTCGTACCGACAGGAATGGCAAGCAGTGATTTCAGAGCCAGTGATGTGGGAGACAGAGCAATGGGTGTGCGAAGTCCGTCCGGTGTCGTGGTGCTCTGGGACAGCCTTGCTCCTTCCGGCTCTGAGCTGGTGCTGCACTACAGCGGTTCCGGTATGGAGGCTGCCACTCTTCCGGCATATCCGGGACCTGAGTCTGCAGAGCTTGTGTTCTTCAGTGTCGGTGATTCCGGCGAGAGGGATATCCCCAATCCTGCACCGGCTATTCTAGGCAGGGGACAGCCCGTCATTCTGGGCTGCTACCGGATAGACGGGACCAAGTACAGCATCGTTCTCTATCAGCGTTCTCCTGATGGTGGATTCATTCCTGTGGATGGACCGTTGAACATTCTAAAACTGGAGCCTGAAGCAGGACTATGGGGTCGATTCTGGGGTCCCGGGATACCGGCACCGGATGAGACGCTCCGCACAGGCGGTTTTGTGCTCTACGATTCAAAGGGAAGCTACATCGTTGTCCGGCTCACCAGAGATGGCTGGCAGATACAGCCCATGACGATCCCATTCTATGGGTATCTGTTCGGCGGCAGGACCGATCCTGAGAGTGTCTTCATTGTTCATGAAGACAGTGGGGAGCTTCCATATACGGGTGGGCAGGATTACATAAGTGCAGTGTTCAATGGGACACTGCCATATCTGGTCCGCTCAAGGAGTTACGGGAATCTACCCCCTCTGACGCATGTGCTGATCTCCGAACTGGATGGGCTTTCCGGACCGGTGCTCTCAGCCGGATCATACAGGCCGGACAGGAGCTATGGTGATATTCTGCTCTGCTCGATGCAGGACCGGGTGCTTAGATCCTCGGAGACCATAATGAGCATGGGCATCGAGCCCCTTGAGATGGAAGATCTGGCAAGAGTACCGCCTGGAGAGGTGCTTCCGGGAGCGAGGGTTATGGACACCAGACGGAACATCCGTGCAGGGTTCCTGATAGGAGAGACAGGCATCACCTTCGCCGGTGCGGAGATTTACCTGGACGATTTCGACGCCATTCGGTTCGATCGATTTGCCGAGAGCTTCGAGGTCGTGATGGATAACGCCATCCGAAGTACTTCCAGGAGCAACTGTGCTTTCGCAAACGTTCAATCGTACGGCCGCCATGCCTTTGGGCTGCCCAGCTACTGCGCTTCCAGAGATACTCTTCTCTACATGGTCACTGTTCCGGTGATCAAGGGCTGCAGAGGTCTGGTATTCTATGGCCTGGACCTGGCGCTGATGTCCGGAAACAGGAGTGATGAGGGGGAACTAACCTATCCGAATCTGCTCCAGAACTGGGGACCCAGCAGGGATCGTGAGATCGTCGACATGGTTGGCAGGATACATTCCGTCATAGCAAGCCTGACAGGCAACGGCCCCGGGGAAGACCCTGACTTCCTCGGCGCTACAGTCGACAGTGATTTCAGGGTGCTGTCCGGCAGCGATGCCGTCAACTGTATTCCTGGTTCAGATGGATTTCTGTCTATGCCGAGTGATACGCCGCTGAATTTTCTGGCTCTGGAGAACCGGAATAGCGGGACTCTGCTCCTTCTCGTCGCCAACGACTCCGAATACCCGGTTCCATCAGGCCGGGGCATAGCATTTCCCGGGCGGTTCTCCTCAGATTACAGTCTCAATGCGGTGGAGGGCTTCAATCCAGCCAGAGAGTCGGCTCCACTCTCCGGCATTTCAGCAGGAAGTCTCACCGCCGTGGAGGATGAGGTGCTGGTTCTCGACTTTGGAGGGATGCTCCCGAGATCCGTATCACTGATCGAGATGCAGCCGGAATTCGCCGGAGCAGGCCCGGGAGGGAGCATATTCCTTGATGTGCGTTACTAGGCCGGGTCCGCTTTCGTGAGGTTCAAGGCCAGCGGAGGGGAGACCAGCAGCCTGAGTATGTACGACATAGTCGGCAGACAGGTGGATAATCTCTGGGAGGGTATCGGTATTCCCGGCATAAGGGAGTTCACCCTTGAGAGAGGCAGTCTTCCCTCAGGCCTATACTTCCTCCTTCTGCTGTCAGGAGGATTTGCTCTTTCAGAGAGGGTCATTCTGTTTGATCGGTGAACAGGGGTTGCAAATTGGCCAGAATCTTATGATAGAACACATTGGAAATTGTCAGTTATTGCTTCTGTGCCAAGGAGGTTAAAATGGGCAGACTCGCTTTCCTGTTTCCCGGACAGGCATCCCAGAGTGTGGGGATGGACGCTTATCTCAGGGATTACCCCGATGCAATGGACTTCCTTGACAGGATAGACCGGATGACCGGAGTCCACCACCTCAGTCGGATAATATCCGAAGGACCCGCGGAGCTGCTCACCCGGACAGATAATGTGCAGCCAGCCATCACAATGATCAGTATCGCCACCATGAACGTGCTTGTAGCTGCCGGTATCAAGCCCGAGGGCGTTGCAGGGCACAGCCTCGGGGAGTATTCCGCACTCGTTACTTCAGGTGTCCTCCTTCCTGAGGTTGCCGCCAGACTTACACGGATCAGGGGCGAACTGATGCAGCAGTGCGCGAACCGCCATCCTGGCGGGATGCTCGCTCTTATCGGGATCAGTCTCGAGGATACCCGCCGCTGCGTGGAGAAGGCTGCTGAACTCGGACCTGTCGGTGTCGCCAACATGAACTCAGAGGGTCAGGTTGTCATTTCCGGAGCGCAAGTGCCGCTGGATAAAGCCGGTGAACTCTGCAAGAAAGCCGGAGCCCGAAGGGTCATCCCGCTCGATGTCTCCGGTGCATGGCATTCCCCCCTGATGAAGGAAGCGGCCAAGGGACTGGAGAAGGCTCTGGACGATGCCGGGTTCTTCGAACCGGAGATACCTGTTGTTGCCAACGTCACTGCCGGTCTGATCAGAAGCGGCGATGAGGCCAAGAAGCTGCTGATGCTTCAGATAACTTCACCTGTACTGTGGGCTGATTCGATGAAGAAGCTTCTGGATAGCGGCTTTGACACATTCGTGGAGGTCGGTCCCGGGAAGGTCCTTCAGGGGCTTATGCGGAGGATACCGGATGTCACGGTATACGGCACAGACTGCAAGGAAGCTCTTGACAGGACGCTTTCAGAACTTACCTGAAAACTGAATAGCGGCCGTATTGTTGACAAGGGACATGCACCCACACTCTTTTTTAGAGTTGTGGTGCATGTCCCTTTGTCTGATAGGAGTTTCGGTCGGCATTACATCACCGAGGATGTTAGCTGGCCCAGCCGGAACCTCCGCAGCCTGAGCAATTGCTCACCTGGTCTGTCACATCGTTCCTGATCCGGCCGGTACCCTTGCATCTTCCGCACTTCGTTGGAGGTTCGGGAACATTGATGTGTCCGTCACCGCCGCAGACATCGCATGGTGAACCTCCAGGACCATCGGTTCCGGTTCCGTTGCACCAGGCGCACTTAACCATAGACATATTTTCTTAAGCCTCCGTTCGAGTATGTATTTACCATTAGAATAGTCTAATCCAGCCCCTACAGGAAGGTCAAGACTGAGACCTCTGCGTTTACTATGAATGAAATGCACTGAAATAAGCCGATTTCAGATCAATCCAGGTAGTCGAGGAGTTTCAGGACAAGTCTGTCATGAGCCCTGAAAGCCAGTCCGGGGATGTCAGTAATGTCTGCCCAGAACAGATCTGATGCATCGTCTCCGGCGACAGGTATTCCACTCCACTCGGTTACTTCGTAGGCGGCGAGAAGGATACCGCCATACGGGGTATCGTCGCTCTCCACATCCAGTAGATCTGCTCTGATGATCTGGAGTCCAGTCTCCTCCAGGAGTTCTCTGGCACCGCATTCAAGTGGAGTCTCACCGGTCTCCATGAAACCTCCCGGAAGGGAGAGCATGCCCTTCATAGGTTCCACTGCCCGTCTCACAAGAAGAAGTTTTCCTTCATCGTGTACCAGGAGTGTTACCGCCGGGAGAGGATTCCTGTAATGGACACCTCCACAGGAAGGGCACTGGAGATGCCCTCTGCCGCCGACCTCCTGCTCCAGAGGTGATCCGCATCTTCCGCAGAACCTTGGTGGAAGGTAAAAAGACTCGCTATCACCTCCCGGCGTTCTGCCTGAGGCCTGCGGGAAGTGGCCCGGGAGTAGGCCATGCACGCGTTGGAGGCTTCCGGAGATGATGCTTCTCACATATGTCCTTGATGCCTGGACGGCTGTTTCAAGCGGGAAACCCGCCGCGAGGAAAGATGCAAGCGCCGCCCCGGTCGTGCAGCCGGTGCCGTGAACATTACCTCCGGGTATCCTGCTTCCGTGGAACCATACGAGTTTCGATCCGACAGCAAGGAGGTCTGCAGGCTCACCGGGAAGATGACCGCCCTTCAGGAGTACCGCACCGCAGCCCTGGTCGATCATAGCCTGTACAGCCTTCTCCATATCACTGCTGGAGAAGACACTGCTTCCGGAGAGGATGGCCG
>JAOZQW010000038.1:6648-11969 GCA_029932015.1 Candidatus Fermentibacteraceae bacterium | reverse complement strand
TCCTCATCTCTTATCTCGCCAAGCATGATTATATCGGGATCCTGTCTCAGAACAGCCCTTAGTCCGGTAGCGAAGGTCATGCCGGGGGACTGCCCTATCTGGGTCTGATGGAACCCTGTGAAGTCCGTCTCAATCGGGTCTTCAAGGGTTACTATGTTCACACTCTCCCCGCGGAGGCTCTGTATATGGAGAAGACTGCCGAACATCGTTGTGCTCTTACCGCTTCCGGTTGGTCCGGTGAGGATTATCATCCCCTGATGACGGCTGAGAAGAGCCTTGTGAGTCTCCAGCATGTCATCCGGCATACCGATATTATCAAGGAAGAGAATATCCGCAGTGCATGTCGAGAGTCTGATCGCCATTCTCTCGCCATGATTCGTAGGGAGAAGGGAGACCCTTCCCGTATAGGTGCCATCCTCGAATCTGAGATGGCCATCCTGGGGGATATCATGCTTGAATGTAGAGAGATCTGAAAGCACCTTGACCCGTCTTACAATATGGGGATAGAGGATGAGATCGACTTCAGCCAGTTCGTAGAGCATTCCATGGACTCTAAGGGTGACCGCTACGGAATCGTGACCGGGATTCATGTGGATATCGCTGGCTCCAAGCGAGAAACCAGCTGAAACAAGCTCGTTGACGAATTTGACCGGATCCGGCTTCTTCAGACCCGCGAGACCTCCCATTATCCGCCTGTAGACAGGGAGCCTGCTTATTTTCTCGCCAGGTTTGACCCTAAGGTCCCTGCTAAGGACCGAAGGCAGCGCTGTTGCTGATCCGCGAAATTTCCACCAGAGACCAAGGGCAACCTTGAAAAGCATGCTGGAGAGGACTATCCAGATGACGCCCCAGAGGATCGCTGCTGTAAGTCCCTCACTTGAATGGATCGCCTCGCTCAGTCCTGTCACCAGACTGCGGCCGGGGTCGCTCTTCCCGAGAAGCAGTACAAGAAGCCCTGCAACCACATAGCTGATCACCCTGATGATTATGTTCTGATGCCTCCTGGAGAGTTCCAGCATGTTCCTGCTCCTCCGGATTGGATCATATTGCGCTGAATTATTCTTTCCTGCGGTCAACATAAAGTCTGGATGGTTGATGGACAAGCCGAACGGGCTCATCGTGTGTCTTCGCGGACCTCCGAATGAAGATCGATGTACTCAAGATAAGTAATGACTGGAGCCATGGCAGAAAGAACCCCCGTCCTGATTAGTTCCTCGAGATTGCGCAGAATAACACCTGTCTCCTTTCCATGACCCCTGCGGGAAAGCGTCTCACCAAGCTCCTTTGGAAGAATCCGCTCACCCGTCTCGGAGTTACTGATCACTTCAGTACGCTTCCTGAGTTCCGCCAAATTCGGGAGTCCCTCAGCAGCGTAGTCCTCTGTATGCGCCGCTATATCGGCTTCAGCGAGGTCGAGGAGCTGCTTCAGCCCTTCTCCTGAATCGAGAATGAGCTTCCTTACGGCCCTGTCCGTCCACTCGCTCGAATAGAGGACCGGCCTCATATGATTCCGGATCAGCAGACAGACGCGCACTCTATCCTTCTTCGAGAAACGGAACCGGTCGCAGATCTCACCGGCAATATCCGCCCCCGTAGTCTCGTGCGCCCGAAAATGGGGAACACCATCCGCGTCAACGGTCCTTGTTGGAGGTTTGCCGAGATCATGAAGCAGAGCTGCCCAGCGTGTGACCGGATCGGAGACTGGAAGGAGGCTGAGCACATCAAGCGTATGTCCCCAGACATCGGAGTTATGAGCAGGCCCCTGGGGAAGCCCGTCCAATTCAAACAAAGAGTTCAGTTCAGGGAGGATCTCACCGAGAAGACCACTCTTCCGCATCATTTGAAGAGCCTCTGCAAGAGCAGACCCATCGGATGCGGAGAGCATTCCGTCCATCTCTGCTTTCCATCTCTCTCTTGAAACGGTCAGTATCTCCTGATTGAGTTCCCTGACAGCCTGCATAATCAACGGATCGAGAGCAAATCCAAGTACAGCTGCGAACCGGAAAGCTCTCAGCATTCGGAGAGGGTCCTCGGCGAAGGTTACAAGTGGATCGAGAGGTGTCCTGATCAGACCTGCTCTCAGATCCTTCATGCCGTCCAGAGGATCTATGACATCTCCAGCTCGATCCATGGCCATGGCGTTGATGGTGAAGTCTCTCCTGATAAGATCATCCTTCAGGGTCCTGCCAAATACAACAGCGGGATGCCTGGAGCCTTTTCTGTAGCTCTCCCTCCGCCGGAATGTAGTTATCTGAGCCTCGATCCTACCGTCACCCGTTGGGAGGAGTGTTCCAATAGTGCCGAACTTGATTCCGATGGGAATAGTCTTTAGACCGGCTGCTTCAAGTATGGAGGCTGTCTGTTCCGGAAGAGCGCTCGTAGCGAGGTCAAGGTCGCAGGATCTCCGTCCGAGAAGGTGATCCCTCACAAAACCGCCCACTAGATAGAGTTCCTCACCCGCATCCTCGAACAGCCTGAAAAGTCTCTCCACCTGTATCCCATCTCCTTTCCTCCAGACTGGACAATAGTCACAAAGGGGTTCACAGGCTATGACAGGGGGAAGGGGTATCGGTTATTATCACTGCTTGTCAGGCAGAAGGGAACACTTTGAAAGTCCTGAGAGCACTCTGGATACAGGTCACTGAAGCCGCTAAGGTAAGCTTCGTCCTCTTCAGGATTATGGTGCCTGTTATCATCGTGGTTAAAGTGCTTGCTGAACTGGGACTGGTCAGTTTCATTGCCTCCGCCTTTGCTCCGGTTATGAGACTCGTTGGGCTTCCCGGTGAGATGGGTCTGGTTTGGGCTACCGCAGTGATAACGAACATGTATGGCGGCATTGTCGTCTTTGCATCGATCGCCCCGGGTCTGCACCTGACCACCGCACAGATAACTGTTATGGCCTGCATGATACTTGTTGCCCATTCAATGCCGGTGGAGACGACGATAGCCCGCAAGGCCGGGGTCAGGATCAGATTCATGGTGCCCTTCAGACTCGTAAGCGGACTCGTACTCGGTATCATCCTCCACCAGGTCTATCGCATCGGAGGATTCCTGCAGGGGCCGGGGGAGCTTCTATGGGAGGCATCTCCATCGGACGGCTCTCTTGGTGCCTGGGCTATATCGCAGCTGAGGAATCTAGGGATGATCTTCATGATAGTGCTTCTTCTGATAATCCTGATGAAAGCATTCGACAGGCTGGGATTGACCAGAATGTTCAGCCGAGCACTCAGACCGCTCCTCTCGTCGATGGGGATCGGTGAATCTGCAACTGCTGTCACTATGGTCGGTATGATCCTTGGGATTTCCTACGGCGGTGGGCTCATCATCAGGGAAGTCACTTCAGGTCGCATGCCCTCCAGGGATGTCTTCTTCTCTCTTGCTCTGATGGGGCTCGCACATGCCATTGTAGAGGATACTCTACTGATGATGTCTCTAGGGGCAAGTATTACCGGAGTCCTGCTTGCCAGGATCGCTTTCACATGGCTAGTGATCACTTTACTCGTCAGGCTTGTGAAGTGGATGCCGGAAAACTGGTTCGACCGTCTCCTGTTCAGAGCTTCACCTTGACCAGCACTCTACCTGCCTCGAAAGCGGTGCTCATCATCTCCACATCCTCCTCCACCTGCTCCCGTGTGCCGGTCGAACAGGACAGGATGGTCTCCCTGACCGACAGACCGCACATTCCCCAGGCATCGGCCATGCTCTTTATCTGAGCATCGAAGTACTCCGGCTTATCAGCTCCCTGAGTCACTACTAGAACAGTCTCCTTCTTCTCCAGGCGCATCTCGAAATCCTCACCGATCAGTGCAAAGAGCCTGTCAGTAAAAGTCTTCATCTGGGCGGTCATATAGTAGAAGTAGATCGGCGTCCCGAGGACTATGGCATCTGCTTCGTGGAGAACTTCATACAGTGGTGTCATCCCATCATCAATCACACAGACGCCAGTCTCACGACACCCCATGCAGGCGATACATCCCTTCATCTCCAGCAGCCCCAGATGATAGATGGAAGTGCTTGCCCCCTCCTCTTCGGCTCCCTTTAGAACCTGCCTTACGATGAGGTCCGTACTGCCCTCCGTTCTCGGACTGCCCACGAATGCTGCCACTCTCATATCAAGTCTCCTCTCAATACTCCCAGTCGTTACTGGGTACCGGAACCCTGATCACATTGTCGAGATCAGCAAGCAGTGAAGCGGAACCCGCAATCTCATCCGTAACTGCAAGACCGGAGGTGGGTCTGACACCAAACCACATTCGGGTGAAAGCTCCCACAGATGCTTCCAGGACAGGGAGCCCGGAAGTGCATCCTCTACCTGCTTTCGACTCTGCCCCAAGAGTGATGGTGTGATCTCCAGCCACTCCCCTCCACCTTTCGGTCGTATCAAGATACTTCTCAATGGGATCTGTAACTTTGAGGTTGAACGAGATATCCGGTGAGGGCAGATGGGTCTTGCCCATGCAGGCTTCCATATCACAGATTCTCATCTGCCAGTAGGCATAGGCCTTGTGAGAAGTCTCGAATTTTGAGTTCCTCGTCCTCCGCATCTGCCGGAATGGGGTCTTGAGAAGGTCCTGCAGCTGTATTGCAGATGGCTCTGAAAGTCGAACCAGTGAGACCTGATCTCCGAGATTCCGGATCAGTGCGAGTAGCTCGAGCAATTCGAAATAGTCCCTGTAGCACATCCAGTTAACGGTATAGGGGCCATTTTCCCCGGAAACGTAACCGCACCAGAAATGATGTGTGAGGTTCTCTCCGTCAGAGTCCATGTAGCCGAGACCGAAACCCTTCTTGCTCCACTCCATATCGGCCTTCGTCAGTTTTTCGCTGAAGAGAGTGGCATTCCCGTGGACTCGCTTTCTCTCAAGGCGTGCCCTGTGGACCATTTCATGATCATCCGGGCTGAGTCTGATCGGGGGAGGTGGCTTGATATCTATTTGAAGTGTTGCAGGATCAAATCCCAGCCAGGATTCGTATGGCCCCGATCCGAAACCGAGCTTGTCATAGTACCCCTGATCGAACATTCCGAGTCCCGCGACCTCCGCACCATCAGCCGCACCGATGGAGACCAGTTCAGCGGTAAGTCGGGAGGCAAGTCCCTGCCTTCGTCCAGCATAGCCTGTTGTCACCGCGCAGACAGCGCAGAGACTCAGATCGGTCTCTCTATGTACGATGGATCCCTGAGAGGATGCTGCAAGAGCCTCTGCACTGCCCCCGAGATCTGCAACCAGGACCTGGCATCCTTCAAGGAAAGTATCCATAATCTTTTCCTGGTCCTTCTCGATCCAGCCCACATCCTTCCAGATGCGGTGACAATCCTCACC
>JAOZQW010000038.1:0-6548 GCA_029932015.1 Candidatus Fermentibacteraceae bacterium | reverse complement strand
AGATTGAGACCGACATTCACTCCGGCTGATACAAGTACGCTGTAAAGTGAATATGATGGCTTGCCCATACCGAGGGACATCGTGGAGAAAATGCTGCCCAGTGGGCGTATGATCGTCAGAGCTCCCAGTATCAGCAGAACGGGCCATGCATGATCGTAACGACCGTTGTATATGAAGTGCAGGAGCCCCCTCGGCATGAATATGAACGCCAGCACAATCGGAAGCTGGATCAGCTCCACCAGGAGAATCCCGCTTAATGCTCTCCTCAGTATCTCCTTCCGCTGCCCCCTCATCCACATCCTGGATATAAGCGGGAGCAGGATCATGTTTGATGCAGTGATCAGATTCTGCACAAATCCCGTCAGGGTCCTGCAGACACCGTAGGCAGATACTTGAAGAGGCTCCGCGAGTTTACCAAGCAGTAGAATATCTGTTCGGGTATAGACAAAATTCGCCAGACTCGTTCCAAGTGTGAAGATAGAAAATCCCAGCAGGAGTTTGACGTGCCCCGGACCAATACCGAGTCTGAGTGAGATCAGGTCCCTGGCAAGCCAGATATTCACAACCAGAGCAGCAGCATTACCGATAATCATCGCCCAGAATATCTGGATGGGAGAATTCAGGGCTCCAGACAGCATGTAGCTTCCGACGAATCCAACTCTCAGCAGGAAGGAGATAATATCGGAGATCATTACCTGGTTCAGTCTGTGCCTGGCCACAAGCAAACTCCGCGGAAGCTGTGAAGCCGTGCTGACGAGAATGAACAGGGCAAGGATCTCTGGTATTCCCTGAAGGTCGATATCACTGTAGAATGATCTCAGGATACCGCTGCCCGAAAGAAGGAGGAGAGCGCTCAGAACCGCCAGCGCAGCAGATACAAGCATGCCGGTATTCGCCAGCTGCCGCTCCCTGCTGCTATCCCCTTCGGAAGAAAATTTGATGACAGCCTGTATGACGAAGCCGCCGCCGAGAAGAGCACCGAAAAGCTGTATGCTCCTCGCGAGTGCGTAAGCTGCATACGCTTCTTCAGGAAGGGCTCTCGCGATGAAGATGGCAAAAACACCCCAGATGGCCAGAGTGCCTGTGCTGACCATGGCGGGCAGTCCGAGGCCGACTATCTTCCTGCGGAACTTGAGTATCTCACTGAACATCAAGGAACCGTGCTTTCCCGCATTGGCTGAAGAGTCAGGGGAAGATCAACTGCCCTTTCCCTGGTCCTTCTTCCCTCCGAGGAACAGCTGCCGGCGGGAGATGGAGACAACATTCTTCCAGAAGGCACCGGTCTCCTCGCGGGTAAGAAGGTCGCGGGAGTAGGCCACGACAGCAAGCCACAGCAGCGCCAGGATTAAAGCAGCCAATGTATTGGTCACAACCATCATTCCACGCTTGGGGTAGGCTCTCAGTCCTGAGGGAGTGGCCGGTATCAGCACCTCCAGAGTGGGGCTTTCCTGTGCCTCCTGGAGCTTGAGAGACTCCAGTTCCTGACGGAGCATCAGGTAGATGACCCTGCGGGTCTCAACATCTATGGCGATGCGCTCGTACTCCCTCAGGATCGAGGGGATACCTTCCATACCGGGGAAGACGCTCAGGCTGTCCCCAGATGACATTCGCTCCTCGATGGAGCCTCTGAGGTAGCTTACCTGCTGGGCGATCTCGGTATAGGCAGGGCTTGAAGGGGACATCGTCCCGCTGACGCCTGCGAGCTGCGCTTCCGCAAGCACGAGCTCAGTTTCGAGTGTACTGAGTACATCCATCGCCTGGGCTCCCTGGATCTCAGGGAAGAGGAAACCTGTCTCCGATCGGAACTCCTCGAGTCTCACCTGCGCGGCATCAAGAGAATCCTCAGCCGCCGTGACCGACTGCTGGGCAAGTATCCTTGCCCGTCTTGCTCTTGTCGTGATTATCGTTGACAGTTCATCGTTGGCGAAAAGGATCATATCGTTGACCATGGCTGCGGCATCTTCTCTGGACTCGGCCTGGGCAGCTACGATCAGGAACCCCTCCGGGGAAAGCGTTACAGAGATCCTCGTACCGAGCTTCTCGATGGCTAGATCCATCGTCGGAGAGTTGAACTGCTCAAGGAGGTTGTATTTCAGCAGAACTCTCTCCAGTACAGTACGAGAGGAGAGGACTTGGTTGACAACGGTAATATCCATCCCTGCAGGAGTACCGGCACTCATCGAGCCCATGCCTGCGAGACTTGCCATGGAACCGGGAAGCATTGAACCCGCAATATCTCCAAGGTCACCCAGCTGCGACATGATCGAACCCTGTCCTCCGGGGACCATCGTTACTGCGGCGGCCTCCCATCGCTGTGTTCTTGTCAGGGCGTACACCGCAGTGAGCAGGGCAACCAGGAAACAGAGAATGGCAATGCGCCTGATGTTCATGGCCGTCAGCAGGATCCAGCGGCCGGAGAACTTCGCTCCGAGATGATCGTCGAATGCTGCTGGCATGTCTACTCCATGATCCTGTGCACAGTGTACCAGATGGTGATTATCGCACCGACTATCGTGATTGCATCCTTGTTCCTGGAGACCCAGTTGTACGGCACCTCAATGGCATCACCGGGCAGGACTGTATTGGCCAGGGCGTCGCCTCCCGATGCTATTTCAATCCCATCCCTGAAGTGCTTGACCCCGCTGAGACTGGTATCCCGTACAGGACCCCCTGCAGCAATTATGTACTCGTGGACCGTCGACTCCGGTCTGTACTCGGTCATTCCAGGATTACCGACGGCACCGCCTACGGCGATCGAATCTGTGAATACGACAAGCATGATCGTATCCCCCGGAATGAGCGGTTCAGGAAGAAGTCCGGCAGCATCGCTCCAGACTTGCAGTCTTGACCCATCCCTGAATATCCTCGATGAATTGAGATTCACATTCCCCGGAATTCCACCCATTCTGTCCATGAGGGAGATCAGGTCATCACCGGAGCGATTCAGCTCCCAGGTCTCGACAGATGCCATCATCCGGGGGTTCTCTATCTCGGTCCCTGGATGCAGCATTCCCGCCCTCAATATGTAAACCGGCTCGGTGCAGACATCGAAGTTCACCGAAGCACCAGTCTCGAGAAATGGATCGAGGTTGGGCATCCCTGTAGCAGAGGAGATATGAAGGTCAACCGCAAGAGTATCACCATCGGCAGAGATCATGGTCCCGTACCTTGATCCGAAGGCTGATATCCCACCCGCGTTCCAGACCAGGTCCGAGACCCTCGAAAGCGAGGTCATGATATAAGTGCCGGGATCTTCTACCATTCCCCGTATCCCCACTCTGACCTGTCCCGGCTGGAGCAGCGATACCGTAAGCCTGATCGAGGGATAATAGACAGCTGCTTTCTGATGTACGAGATACTGCGCCTCGTTAAGGGTCAGATCTCCCACATCGACCGAGCCGATCCCGGATATCGAGAGGTATCCGTCCGCAGTTACCATATAGCTTGCCCAGGGACTCACTCCCGCTCCGAGCAGGGCTTCCGTGCACCCGCCCTCTATCACGACCGCTACAACATCCCCAGGGCCGAGGAGGTACAGATTCCTGTCGATTGGCTCTGTCAGAAGCGCGGCATCACCAAGCTCGGCTCCGGAAGGGAGTACGGGAGTAATGGTACTGACGAGTGCCAGAAGCAGTATCAGCATGAGAGTTTCCCCCTGAAGTAATCCACTGTTTTTGAGAGTCCTTCCAACAGGGGAACTGCCGGTCTCCATCCAAGCCTGCCAGAGGCAAGGGAAATGTCCGGACGCCTTACCTTGGGGTCATCTTCAGGAAGGTCCCGGTGCGTAATGGAAGATCCGCTCCCCGTGAGATCGATGATGAAATCCGCAAACTCACGAATGGTCATCTCATCAGGATTACCGATGTTTACAGGCCCTGAGATATCGCTCTCCATTAGTCTGACCAGCCCATCGACCGTATCAGAGACGAAGCAGAAGCTCCTTGTCTGCTGCCCGTTGCCGAATACCGTGAGGTCCTCGTCTGCTAGGGCCTGACAGATGAAAGCGGGAACAACCCGGCCGTCCTCCGCCCTCATCCTGGGACCGTACGTATTGAATATTCTTGCAATCTTTGTATCCATGGAATGGTAGCGTCTATATGCAAACGCAAGTGCCTCCGCAAAGCGCTTCGCCTCGTCGTAGACCCCCCTTGGTCCGACAGGATTCACATTACCCCAGTAATCCTCCGGCTGAGGATGGATGAGAGGGTCACCATAAACCTCGCTGGTGGACGCGAGGAGGAATCCTGCGCTCTTTTCCCTTGCAAGACCCAGGGCCTTATGGGTCCCGAGAGACCCGACCTTGAGCGTCTGAATGGGAAAAGCGAGGTAGTCTGCCGGACTGGCTGGAGAAGCGAGATGGAAGATGAAGTCCAGCTCGCCCTGGACAAAGATATAGTTCGTGACATCGTGATGTATGAAGGAGAAGTCGTCCCGGCCGGCAAGATGGGCGATATTGTCTGTCGATCCGGTAATGAGGTTATCCATGGCTATTACCGCATGGCCGTCGGAAAGCAGTCTCTCGCATAAATGGCTTCCAATGAAACCCGCACCACCTGTAACCAGGATCTTCATAGTAATTTCATTCCCCTCGGGAGTCCCGCAGCCTTTCGGCATACATATCGCGGTAGTACTCCCTGAACTTCCCTGACTTGATCTCCTCCCACCAGGAGCGGTTCTCCCGGTACCAGTCGACTGTCAGCTGAAGGCCCTCCTCAAAGCCGATCTCCGGCTTCCATCCCAGAGATCTCTCTATGAAGGCAACATCAAGTGCATATCTCCGGTCATGCCCTGGACGGTCGTCAATATACCTTACAAGGGACCTGTCAGCACCGGTTACCGTCAGTATGGCTTCGGTGATCTCCCGATTTGTGTGTTCACGTCCTGTTCCGACATTGTAGACCTGACCCGGTTCTCCTGACTCCAGGATGTGGAGGAGTGCCCTGCAATGGTCAGAAACGAAGAGCCAGTCCCTCCTGTTCAGACCATCTCCGTAGAGCGGGAGAGGCTCACCATCCATCGCATTTGTCAGAAAGAGCGGGATGAGTTTTTCGGGATACTGGCAGGGACCGTAATTATTGGAAGCACGGGACACAACAACCGGAGTTCCGAAGGTCGTGCGATAACTCATGGCCAGCAGTTCACCCCCTGCCTTCGATGCTGCGTAGGGGCTTCTGGGGGCCAGCAGGTCCGTCTCTGTGGAACGTCCGGTCTCGACGCTGCCATAAACCTCATCCGTGGATATCTGAAGGAAGAGCGTCCGATCCTCCTTCCGGAACTCCTCAAGAAGGACCCTGACCCCGTCGATGTCGGTCCGAACGAAGGAGAATGCATCTGAAATGGACCTGTCAACATGTGTCTCTGCCGCGAAGTTTACTACTCCGTCACATCCGGTCATTGTCTCCGAAACAATTGACGGGTCGCAGATGTCACCCTTCACGAAGGTGAATCGGGGATCACCCTGGAGATCCTGTAGATTCTCCATCCTCCCTGCGTAGGTCAGCTTATCGAGTACAACGACCTCCCAGGTGAGTCTTTCAGCAAGGACCATCCGTGTGAAGTTGCTGCCAATGAATCCCGCGCCGCCGGTCACGAGGAGTTTCATACCCGTATCTCCCTGCTGATCTGCCTGGCCCTGATACCGGCCTCGAGGAGACCGTCGATGCTGCATCCGGAATCAGCCCACCAGCCGGAAAGGATATCCGCCTGGAGCTCTCCTCGCTGGAGGTAGGCATTGTTCAGATCTGTCACCTCGAGTTCGCCCCTCGCCGAGGGCTCCAACCCGCGGATAACATCAAATGCGTAGCTGTCGTACATGTAGACACCTATAACAGCATATGGGCTTGCTGGATGCTCTGGTTTCTCAACGATCGAGACGACCATGTCGCCGTTCAATTCGGCCACCCCGTAGTCACTGGGGTTATCAACTTCCTTGAGGAGAATTCTGGCACCGCTTTCCTGTGCCCTGAAGGCTTCCACAAAGGGACCCAGCGGATCCTCCAGTATGTTGTCTCCAAGGATGACAACGAACCTGTCAGACCCTACAAAAGCCCGGGTAAGACCAATGGCCTCAGCAATGCCGCCTTCTCTTTCCTGGTAGGCATAATTCAGCGAGTTCAGGCCGAAAGAACTGCCGTCACCGAGAAGTCTGAGGAAATCACCGGCGCTGTTGCCACCGGTAACAAGCATGACATCTTCGATACCCGCCGCTGCAAGCTGCTGAATCGGATAGAATATCATCGGCCGGTCATAGACCGGAAGAAGATGCTTGTTTGTAATGCTTGTGAGTGGCCTGAGCCTTGTGCCCAGTCCTCCGGCCAGTACTACGCCTTTCATATGCGGTTCCCTCCAGAAGTGCCTGGTTCTACCTCACCAGTGCCAGCTTTATGAATCTGTGGTCCCCTCCCTGCGATATCTGAACGATGTATGTGCCGGACGCCACTGGCACCCCGGCATCGTCGGTTCCGCTCCAGGCGAAGGAGTCCCTGTCGGTCGACTGAAACTCATAAGCAAGCCGGCCAGTCAGGTCAAACAGACGGAAGGTGAAGGGC
>JAOZQW010000310.1 GCA_029932015.1 Candidatus Fermentibacteraceae bacterium | reverse complement strand
TACAGATTGCCTGCTGGTGTTACTCTTGTCGGCGCGATAACGGGAACCGGGGCAAGCAGCCTGACCGTCACTGAAGCCGGATAGACTGATGCAATACCCTCCGGCAGTGTGAAACCTGTTCCGGGGAATCTTGTCCCCGGATGGACGGGCACCGAAAGGCAGCTGTCCATTCCTGAAAGCACCGAGGCGGCTCCGACAACCTCTACTGAATCATCAGAAAGCTCCGTCCAGTAGTATCTTGAGGGGATATTTCCAATAGCCACTGCCCTGACGGGGAGGGTTCTGGAGAACTGACGGTCAACTGTCAGGGTCACCGATTGCGGCAAGAAAGAGATCATACCGACGTTGGAGCTTCCTCTACTGTAGCTGATGTCTCTCGATGTGAATTCGTAATGGATCGTCTCCGGGTAGTTTTCTCCGGTGAGTACCTGCGGCCAGCCCCACTGCACTGAAGTCGGGCTTGTGAATACCTGATCCAAGAGCACTCCGATGCCCTCTCCTGAGAAAGTTACCGAGATCGAATCCGATACCGGACCATCAATAACGATATAGGTCTCCGGAAGCTCGGGGGGAAGGAGAACGAGCATTTCAGTGAAATTGAAGCTGCGCGTGCTGATTGCTGCTACCCAGAGTATCACAGAAACGATAACGGCAATGGACCACTGAACAAGAGAGCCGCCCGAGAGTTTGTGACTACTGAAAGACGGGTGACTGCCTCGAAGGAAATCCACTATTCCTCTCTGTGCTCCTGCTCCAGGTTCGGATTCTGGAATCCGAATGTATTCTGTGAACCCGTTTCGAGGGTCCCGAAACGCTTTTCATATGAAGCGATCTGCGCCTCGAGAGCCTGTACAAGGGCCTTCAGTCTATGGGGAGATACTATTACCCTGGCTTTCAGATTGGCTCCGTTGACTCCAGGGACCGCCCGTGCGAAGTCGAGGACGAATTCGGCCCTCGAAGACGCAACGAAGAAAACATTTGCGTATACTCCATCCGCGTCTGCAGGGCTGGCGTTGATTCGGGGAGGCTGATTTATCATCTTTGGGTCCACGGCCTTCCTTTCTGCCTGAGCTTCATTGGGCTGCACAGGCTCGTCAAACTGAAGGCTTCCAGCATCGAGCTGCCGGATGGAGGATACCCATGCTGCCACGAATCAATGTAGAGAATATACTGGAATCCGTGCGGGGGAAGAGGGTGATGGTCATCGGGGATCTGATCCTCGACCATTACCTTGCCGGAACAGTCGATAGGATATCACCTGAAGCCCCGGTTCCGATAGTCTCCCTGGAAGCAGGGCGTGAGCGGTGGTTTCCCGGAGGAGCGGCTAATGTTGTGCGGAATATCGCCTCCCTTGGCGGTACCGCTCTCATGGCCGGGATAGTCGGTGATGATCAAGGAGGAGCCAGACTGCTAGGGCTCCTCAGGGAGGAGGGAATTGATACTTCCTGTGTCATAAAAGACCCCTCCCGTCCGACCACCTCGAAGACAAGGATCATGTCCGGTTCCCACCAGCTGATCCGGCTCGATAGTGAGTATACGGAACCGGCTTCCGGCGATATCAGGGGAGCCCTCCTGAAAGCCATCGAGCGGCTTCTGGACAGCATCGATGCGGTAGTCCTGGAGGATTATAACAAGGGTGTTCTCACACCAGAGCTGATCCGGAGGATCATCGATGGTGCCAGATCTTATGACCTTCCGGTGGCAGTCGACCCGAAGTTTGAGAATTTCTTTTCCTACACCGGGTGCACTCTCTTCAAGCCAAACAGGGCTGAGACATCGAGAGCTCTCGGCAGGATCATCAGGAGTGTCGAAGACGCAACCTCTGCGGGTGAGGAACTTCTCGAACGACTCGAGGCTGACGCAGTGATGATCACCCTCGGCGAGGATGGTGCCGTCCTTATCCGCGAGGGGGAAGCCCCTTTCCATAGACCTGCGCCAGCGATGCATGTTTTCGATGTCTCGGGGGCAGGTGACACTGTCATTGCCATTATGGCTCTTGGTCTGGCGTCTGGGCTTTCTTTTGAGGATGGCGTAAGGATATCCGGATTCGCCGCCGCTGCGACATGTGCCGAGCCCGGGGTATATGCTGTGAGTCCGACAGATGTTATGAGGGAGGTGGTCCGTTATTCATCCTCAGGGAAGGATACTGACAAGGTCTGAAGCTTCCCGAATGGGAACGGAACTCAGATCGGATGGTCTCGTCACCGTCTTCACGAATGGCTGTTTCGATATCCTTCATCCCGGTCATGTGCACCTCCTCAGACTGGCAAGGGCCATGGGGGACATCCTGTTCCTGGGAGTGAATACCGATGCTTCCGTGAGCAGGCTCAAGGGATCGCGAAGACCCATCCACTCCCTCGAAGCCCGCACGATCATCCTGACTGAACTGAGATCCGTGGATTTTATCATTCCGTTCGAGGAGGACACACCACTGGAGCTTATCCATTCCCTTTCGCCTGATATACTGGTGAAGGGTGGAGACTACACAATTGAGACAGTGGTGGGTGCTGATAGTGTCATTGCCTCCGGAGGGATCGTGAGGATAGTACCGCTGCTTGAAGGCTACTCGACGAGTTCCATCGCCTGCGAGATCGGAAAGGAATTCCAGAACGAGTCCGAGGTCGACTGAGATCATGTCCCAGGCTACAGCTGCCCCCACGGCAAGAGATAGTATAGCGGTCGTAATCGTATCAGTATTCACTTGCATGGGGAACCTTCTCTTTCTATCCGGCCATTCCCTCTTCGAATACCCCGTTATCGATGCTGCCTGGCACCATCAATGGGCCGGGATGGTTTCCGGGGGTGACCTACTTGCTTACGCACCGTTCTTCAGGGCTCCTCTCTACCCCTGGCTGCTGGGACTCTGGTACACCGCCTTCGGGAGCGGGGTCTTTTCAGGAGCACTGCTCTCTGTTCTTCTGACAGTATCCGGGGCATTGATCCTTCACAGGTGCGCTATCAGGATCATGTCCAGATGGTGGGCTCTGGCAAGCGGTCTGATCTGGGCTCTCTGGGGTGCTTCTGTCTTCTATTCCAGTCAGCTTCTGATAACACCCCTGTTCATTCTCCTGCTGCTGTCTTCCTTTCATCTCCTGACAGGCGAGAAGGGGAGGACTGCCGGATGGTTCCTGCTCGGTCTGGCCTGTATTGCGAGACCGACAGCTCTGCTGCTGA
>JAOZQW010000309.1:241-3191 GCA_029932015.1 Candidatus Fermentibacteraceae bacterium | reverse complement strand
GATGCACAGCGGAGTTACTACGATTCTCATGCCCGGTATGGTACCGATGGCTGGAACTGGTCCTCAGATGCTGCAAGGAGCAGCTTTGGAGATCATCTGGCGGGAAGCCGCGAGTGGTTCCGAAGGAGCATGTACATCGCAGCCTTTGCCATTGTCAACAGGGCCGTGAGCGTTATCGACGCGGCTCTCCTTGATGTTACGAGACCGGGAGTCTATACCGCGCTCAGCTTCCCCCGAAGCAGTGACTTCTCATCGGTTCGCTTCTCAATTGGAGCCAGATTCTGATGTTCACGGCACTGCTGGGAGTTATCCTTCAGCTCCAGGCTCCGCTCTGGTGGCTCGACGGGACTCCAATGGTCCCCGGTATTATGGAAATAGACCTGAGGCATGATCCCGCGTATGCGCCATCTGGTCCACTTGCCCTGACCGACGGTCATACCGTAGGAGACCAGGTCAACTTCTGGTCCATCGATTACAGCTCCAATCCCTTTGGTGAGTTCTACCTGACGTCGGCTACCTGCAGGTTCGTCGGAGATGAATCCTATATTTTCGTAGAGGATGCGGTCTGGGATATTCACTACTCTCAGAGTGATGTGAACACATTCGCAATAGCCCTGGAGGACACAACGCCTTCAGGGGACATGGGGATCGTTACCCGGGACATCGAAGTCTTCGGTGAGCCTCCGGACGCCATAGACGGTGACCCGAATATCTACTTTCTCGTACTGGACATCAGGGATGGTTTCGACCCGGCACAGGGTGGTGCCTACATCGCGGGATTCTTCTCCCCGTACAACCAGTTCACCGAGAGGGAAGCGTACCTTTACTATGGCGGGCACTCCAACGAAGTGGAAATGCTCTACATCGACTGCTTCCCCGGCAACGCTTCCGATGCGGCCTACACAGCCTCGCACGAGCTGGTGCACCTGATACAGTGGGGAGTCAAACCCTTCAGCGGTGAGGAGCTCTGGGTCATCGAGAACCAGGCCCAGGCCGGAACCTATGTATGTGGCTACCCGGCTTTCCAGGTAGAGACCTTCCTTGAAGCCGGAGGCGTTACTCCCATCAAATGGACCGAATACGAGTTCGGCTCGGTCGAGTATGTGGCCGGATACGGGGCGGGTTTCCTCTTCTTCTCGTGGCTCACTGAACAGTACGGTGGTGAAGAGTTCCTCTATCGGTCCCTCAGGGTCGAGGAGAGGGGCATATCCGGGGTGAGCCAGGCGATCCAGCAGGCAACCGGCCAGACACCGGACATGGCCAGTCTCCTTTCCGACTGGATGCTGGCCTGCTGGATAGACGATACAGAGTTCGCAGACGGCAGGTACGGTTGGGAGACCTTCAGGATAGCCGATTATGACACAGTCAGTCCAGGCAACAGAGAAGGACTTGACTATACTTCTGAGATCGAGGATACGCCCTTCAGCGACTCGGGTAGATCCATGTCATCCTATCAGGGAAGATATTACAGGCTTGGCGACGGTATCGAAGGCAGCTTCAGGGCAGACGCGGCTGGTCTCGGTGATCTTCGGGCCTATCTTTATGACCATGGCTCTGCTGAACTGGAGATACTAAGCACAGGGGCGGCAAACGATATCGCTGTCGGACTCCCTGCGGATGGAACGGTTCTCCTTATGTGCAGTTCTTTTGCCGGGCTGGATCTGGATGTCGCCGCCGGCAAAGTGGCCGGTTCAGCAGGGGCATTTGCGATCTATCCGCAGCCCTGCAGAGGCACGCTCTATCTGCAGTTCCTTTCCAATGGAGCACTTGTCGAGCTGTCCGTGTTCACTCTCTCTGGAGCCTTTGTAGAAAGCGTTTCCTTCGGTGGAGTGCCTTCGGGAGAAGCCACCCTGGGTTACACCGGCATATCCGAGCTGGCCTCGGGCGCATATTTCTACAGGTTCACGCAGGGGGGCAGGATAGAAACTGGCTCCTTTGCCGTTGTTCGCTGAGTTTCTCACTGCGGCTGTACTGGCAGCGTCACTGGCTATTCCGCTGCCCACACCCCCGTTTTCCCTTCAGCCATGCCCATCTGATCTCGTCGATGCAGAACTCGATCCGGCGGGGAATCTCTACCTTCTGAGATCGGGCACACCCCATCTCGAAGTGCGATACATCTCAGGAGAAACGATGAGTTTCGATCTGCCCGAGGTTGTTCTGCCCGGAGGGCTCAGTCTTGAGGATAGATGGGGGTGGTGGGTAAGCGACGAGATCGGTGGAGTCTCCTACAGATACGATGACAGTGGCGTTGTGGTTGATTCGATCCCGACACCAGGAAGACCGGGAGATCTATGTGAACTCGGTTTTTCGATTATGTACGTTTCCAGGGACAGGGGAGCGCTCATGAATGCAGACTCTCCGGTGCATCCTGTGCTGAGATTCTCAGGAGCAGGTCTCGGGCAACTCACTGCTTCCTCCTCCGAGTTGATCTATTCAGATGGCTCAGAGTCTTTCCTGCTTCCCGTGGGCGGGGTGCCGATCTCCCTGTCCGAAAGGGGGACAAGGGCTCTCGCTGCAGGGACGGATTTACTGCTGAGAGCTGATTCCATTTTTACCGATACCTGGGTGCTGGATGTGTCGACCGTCGCAGACTTCACGAGGATATCCTCCTCTCCCGGGGGACAGTACATGGTCCTCTGGAGCCCGGGAGGGGAGGGGGTGCTGCTTCTCAGGTGAGTTTTCTGTCTGCTGCTCTGTTCCTTGTGGCTTCAATGACCCTGCAGCTCGAGACGGACAGATTTGGATTCATCGAGCTTCCTGAACATCTCTGGGTACGACCGGGCACTCTCATCGCTGTTGCTGGATCAGATACGCTGACTTCGCGAATGGGAGCGATGGGAGCGAGAGTAGGGGTCTATCTGCAGCCCGTTCCGCTTCCCGGTACAGAGGTGATCCTGGAGTTTGACACTCTCCCTCTTTCAATACCCACCAGCCTGTCCATCAGCGTAGG
>JAOZQW010000309.1:0-231 GCA_029932015.1 Candidatus Fermentibacteraceae bacterium | reverse complement strand
CTGCCGGCAGGCTCGATTCCTACACAGCACCGGCTCTCATCACCGACCCGCTTCAGGAACATGGCCTCTATATCTCTGGAACCAAGCGCATAGGTCTGTCCGTAGGTGATGGCGGCGGATTGGATCAGGGGACTAGAATAACCGTGGATGGTACTGCTGCGCCTGGGGTTACAGTCACAGGGAGTGTAACGGACAGGAACCTCTCCGGCGTTTCCTCATCAGAGCTAGTCA
>JAOZQW010000308.1 GCA_029932015.1 Candidatus Fermentibacteraceae bacterium | reverse complement strand
GAAACTGAACTCTATGGAGTCCTCAATGCCCTCGTATTCGGCTCTGAGATCGGCTGCAAGCGACCGTATCGCTTCCGAAGCCTGCTCAATCGAATGGGCAGGAACAGCGAGAACAGCAGAAGCATTCCTGGGGATGGCGTTGCGTTTGCTCCCTCCATCCAGTTTTACGATACGGCATCCATACAAACTGCAGAGGGGCTGCAGAGCCCGGCCTAGGAAGCGTATGGCATTGCCTCTGGAGAGACCGATAGCCATTCCAGAATGTCCGCCCGTAAGACCCGATATCTCGAGGAGGAATCCAGGATCCTCCGACTGCTCCCGTACAACTTGTGCACTTACGGAGAAGTCGAGACCGCCGGCACAGCCGATGCAGAACATGCCCTCTTCCTCGGAATCAAGGTTTATCATCCTCCTTGAGAGTATCCACTCCGGATCGATCCCGCCTGCTCCGGTGAGTCCGCGCTCCTCATCCGTAGTGAAAAGACATTCAAGAGGCGGGTGTGATGCGTCGGCATTGTCCATCACTGCCAGCATCAATGCCACTCCAATTCCGTTATCGGCTCCAAGAGTGGTATGCGGTGATGTCACCCACTCACCATCGATAACAGGTGTGATTCCATCTACTTTAAAATCATGATCACTGCCATCCGCCTTCTCGGGGACAATATCTACGTGAGCCTGCAACAGAAGGTGGTCACCAGAAGCCACATCGCCGGCTCCGGGTTTGGATATGAGAACATTGTCAAGTCCGTCCCGCTTCCAGGCAAGCCCCCTCTCCGAGGCGAATTTCACCAGGAAATCGGCTATCTGCTTCTCATAACCGGAAGGTCTCGGAATTTTGGATATTACACCAAACCAGTGCCATACATCTCTCGGTTCGAGGCTCTCGATGCCTGACATGTGTGCTCATACCTCCTTAAGGACGGCTTTCCATCATCCTCCTGCTGAAGTACCGCAGGAAGTGACTGAAGAATATTGTACCCGCATCAATGGACGGTCCGGAAGCAACAGCTGCATCTACATCTATCCCGTTGCTCTCCAATAGTTCTCTGCTTTCCAGGAAGAGAGCGTTACCACCATCTCGGTCGAATTCAGGATGAAACTGAATGCCGAATAGTCCCATCGCCCGATTGATGAATCCCTGAATCCTAGTAAGACCTCCAGTCATTACGATAGTTGAACCTTCAGGAAGATCGACCACCTCGTCGAAATGAGACTGAAGAACGCGGAATTTCCTTCCTGCTTCAGGGATCTCAGGTGGCTCTCCGGTCTGTGTGATCTCAAGCCAGCCAGCCTCCAGCCCTGCTGGATTCCGCCTTACAGCTCCGGGACCGAGAAGAACCCTGCATAGAAGCTGGTGACCGTAGCAGACCCCGAACTGCGGGATCCCAAGCTCAACGCAGTCCCTGACCAGCGATGCGGCCTCGGGAATGAAGGGAGCATCCCTGCAGATACTGAGACTGGAGCCGGTATGCATGATGTGGGTGAAAGGTACAGGTGAGGGAACATCGCAGCCTTCACTGACAAATACCGAAGTGCATTCAACCCCCTGGGGCAGCCATTTCCTGAAGTAATCGGTTTCAGAGCGATCTGAGGAATAGTCCAGGACGAGGACGCGCAATGTCATTGTACACCCTTCAGAGATGAAAACAATTCAGTGGTATACCCCTGTGAAGAGGTCAGTTATTCATCTCGTCTATGATGATCTCGTAGCTCAGTTCCGCTGAAAGGGAGAGTATTGCGGATACACCGCAGTACTGCTCCTGTGAAAGCTTGACCGCTTTCTCGATCTTAGAATCAGGCAGGTCCATACCTGTAAAACGGTAGAGCACTTTTACACTGGAGAAGGTCCGTGGATGCTCGTCGGTGAGTTCTCCCTCTGCCGTTACTTTCAGGCCGAAATCACGGACTTTCATCTTGTCGAGGATTGACACGACATCCATACCTGTACAGCCGATGAGCGCCGCGAGGACAAGGTTCTTGGGTCTGGGTCCAAGATCTCTTCCACCGAATTCCTCTGGTCCATCAATTATGAATTGGTGCCCGTCCTGATCGATCTCGAACGTGAGCCCCCCCTGCCAGGTTGCGCAGCTTTTGCCCATTATGCCCTCCCGTTGTACGTTATGCCCGAATCCATAAAAAATTTCACTTTGATTATAATGAACGCAATGGTCGAACGCATGTTTGGAAGAGGCAGATGAGTCTTGCCAGACTCGCCGGAGAGCACTTCAAGATATCTGTACTGGTTAGCTGACCGGGAACTGCTCCGTTTGCCCGGAAGTCTCCTCAAGTGCAGTAAAGGAAATCGATAAAGACTGAGTCAGGGCAGGCTGTTCAGTCCCATGAAAGTGGAGACCTTCCAGAAGCCATCTTCGAGAACCAGTTCTGAAACGAACGGGAACTCCGCCCCGGCGGAAGTAGTGAAGATCAGCGGGACTTCGACCTCATCATTGTCGACAGTGTATTCACCGATAACCATGTCATATATGACATACCGGGATTTCATCCGGGGTACTGCCACAGCAGCGGCAAGGTAGTCCTCGGGGTCCCAGCTCTCGACCTCATCCGCAGTTACTGAGTATCCTGCGGAGGCCAGCCTGGCCATAGTAGACTCGGTGTCCCTGTCGAGTTCATCATTCAGAGCTTCGAGCATCATATCGACATTATCGAGTGCCTCGCTGGAGATGAACATGAGGACTGTCTGGCCGTCTCCGGCCTTCAGCGCCTCGTACAGTGCCTGAAGGACACCTGCAGGATCCTCGGGCATGACGAAGACATCAGCCTCAGTGGTTACGGTTTCGAATGTATCCTCCGGTGTATCCGTTGGAAGAACACCGTCATCAGGATCCAGTGCCGCATCTGCATCGAATTGTGAAACAGTCAGTGAATCCTCCTCTGCGGCATCAGGCTCAACAGGAGGAACCTCGTCGGGTGGCTGCGCAAGAATAAAAGAGGGAACAACCAATAACAGATAGACTACTACCAACTTGGCAAGTCTCATTGTATCCCTCCCCCCGGACAATTGTGCTTTCCGGAATATGACTGCACTATATGTCTAGACCGTAGAGCATGCAACCTACCTTTCACCACCCCAGATCCTGATAGTCTCGATGAGAATTCTGAGAGATATCTCCAGACCTTCAACGGCTATCCATTCCCGTCTTGAATGGTACATCTCACCCCCTGTGGGAAGGTTCACTGTGGT
>JAOZQW010000307.1 GCA_029932015.1 Candidatus Fermentibacteraceae bacterium | reverse complement strand
CTCGAATCACCCTTTGATACTGAACCGAGGATCCTGATCGAGCTTGAGAACAGATTCTCAGACATTATCTGGGGGAACGACAGCCTTGCGATCATATCCGAATGGTGGTGGCCCACAAGGAACATCCGCTCGTGGAGGATCCGGCCGGGTCAACCCTCCGCAGAAACAGAGCTCCTGATCGATCGATCGTGGGAGGATATCTACGGAGATCCCGGAGAGCCGCTCACCAGGCGCAATTCTGCAGGGCGGAGCATTCTGTACACTTCGCCTGACGGGGGCTCCATATTCCTGAAGGGCGACGGCTCCTCACCTGAGGGCGATATGCCCTTCCTCGACAGACTCGATCTCTCCACTCTGGAGACCGAACGTCTATTCCGATCAACTCCTCCTTTCTATGAGAAACCTGTGATGTTCGCCGATACCACCGGCACTCTTCTCTTGATAAGAAGGGAATCGATAACTGATTATCCGGACTATTTCGTGCTCGACCTTGCTTCTGGCGATGAAACAAGAGTCACTGACTGGCCTCATCCTACCCCGCAGCTCTCCGATATCAGCAAGGAGCTGATAACCTACGAGAGGGAGGATGGTATCACTCTTTCCGCCACTCTCTACCTGCCCACCGGATTCGAAGAGGGAGATGATCCCCTGCCGATGGTCATGTGGGCCTACCCGCAGGAGTTCGTATCAAGCTCAGCTGCTGGGCAGGTATCAGGCTCGCCGTACGAATTCGACTATATCGGCTGGTGGTCGCCGCTCATCTGGCTGACACAGGGCTATGCGGTCCTCGATGATCCGGCAATGCCGATCGTGGCAACTGGGGACGGTCAGCCGAACGACACCTTCATCGAACAGCTTGTATCAAGTGCCGAAGCGGCAGTGGAGGAGGTTGTTCGCAGGGGTGTTGCCGATCCCGAAAGGATCGCCATCGGTGGACACTCCTATGGAGCCTTCATGACTGCGAACCTCCTGGCGCATACAGACCTCTTTGCCGCCGGACTCGCCAGGACCGGTGCGTACAACAGGACTCTCACTCCTTTCGGCTTCCAGTCCGAGGACAGGTCGCTGTGGGAGGCTCCGGAGGTCTATATAGAGATGTCCCCCTTCATGAATGCAGATGGCGTGAACGAACCCATTCTGCTCATTCATGGTGATTCGGACTCCAATTCCGGTACATTCCCGATGCAGAGTGAGCGCTTCTTCGCCGCTATCAGGGGACTGGGAGGGGTTGCCAGACTGGTAATGCTGCCGCTTGAGGACCACAGCTACAGAGCCAGGGAATCGATTCTGCATGTTGTATGGGAGACGCAGGAGTGGCTGGATCTCTATGTCGGGGGAACAGTGAACCCCTGATGGACATCTGTGCCTATCACGGTCGGGTGTTGCTGTTCATATATTCATGATAGGATAAATATGGTATTCAGGTATGCGGGTAAGCCATAGAGACAGAGAGGGTATATTGAAGAGCAGGAACAGGGGCAGACGAGTGGTCATCTCGGCTTCCGAACGCGTAAGCCAGCTTCCTCCATATCTATTCGCAGAGATCGACCGGCAGAAGATCCAGGCTCTCAAACGCGGCATGGAACTGATAGATTTCGGCATCGGTGATCCCGACCTTTCAACTCCTGAGAGGGTTGTAGAGGCTGCGCGGGAGGCTGTCTGCGACCCGGCCAATTACCGCTACCCGGTTGGTGCAGGCAGTGCGTCTTTCATCGAGGCCGTCTCCGGATGGATGGAAAACCAGTTCGGAGTAAGTACCGGAGGAGACATTTCGGTGGCTGCCCTCATCGGGAGTAAAGAAGGTCTTGCGCATGTTCCGCTCTTTTTCTGCAATCCCGGAGATATCGTGCTTGTTCCCAATCCCGGCTACCCTGTTTACAGGGCATCAGCAATCCTCGCTGACGCGGTTCCCGTCGACCTCCCATTGCTCGAGGGCGCTGGATTTCTGCCTGAGTTTGATGCCATCGACAGATCTGTGCTCGACAGGGCGAGAATGGTCTTTCTCAATTACCCGAACAATCCGACCGGCGCAGTGCTAACACGCTCCCGGATGGAGGAGATCGTTGCCTGGGCCAGAAGAGAGGACGTCCTGATAGTCAGTGACAACTCATACAGCCACATCAGGTTTGACGGTGAGCCGCCCACTTCCTTCCTGCAGATCCCGGGTGCTTCCGCTGTCTGCCTTGAATTCCACAGCCTATCGAAGACCTTCAATATGACAGGATGGAGGATCGGCTTCGTCGCCGGCGGCTCCAGACTGGTTAAGACTTTCATGAGCGCCAAGGAGAATATCGATTCCGGCATTTTCACGGCCATTCAGAAGGCAGGGGAAACCGCCCTTTCACAATTTGATCCCGAGTACCTGGATATTTACAGAAAGAGGCGGGAAGCTCTTCTCGAAGGACTGGCCAAACTCGACTGGGATGTCTGCGATGCCCAGGGCACGTTCTATATATGGGTCAGGCTTCCGAAGGGGACCGACTCGATGAAATTTGCCAGAAAACTGATCACACATGCCGGGATAGTAGTTACTCCGGGAAGCGGTTTTGGAACGTTCGGTGAAGGTTACATCCGCTTCGCACTGACGATACCGGTTTCCTCGATTCAGAAGGCCATTGGCCGTCTCGAACAGAGAGAGCTTTTCGGTCACCGCATCAAGTCGTGGTTGAAGAAGACCGCCGAATGAGGCGGAAAGGCAGACTTGACCTCCGCGGTGTGGTGCTGCGTCTGAGACTTGGTGCAGGACCGGAAGAAGTGATCACAGAGAGAGACGTTCCAGTTGATGTGAGCTGGGCGGGTCTTCATTCAGAGGGGGAACCCGTCGATTACGATATTATCTGTGGAGTGTTATCCCGCTTTCAGGGCACTTCCTACCGTTACATCGAAGACCTTGCTTCGGATATTCTCAGTTCTGTATTGGATGAAATGCCCGAGGGTTTCTGGAGGATCAGCATACGCAAGCCCCATCCCCCGTCCCTTCTGCCTATGGAGAGCGCATCCTATACGTTGGAGGGAGGTATAGACGCCTGACATCGCCATCGGGCTCGGTAGCAACTCCGGAGAAAGACTGGAGAATCTCGGCAGGGCGCTCCAGGCGTTGTCGCGTCTCGGGCCTGTGCTTTCTTTGCAGGTTTCAGATGTATGGGAGACCCCGCCATGGGGGGATGTCGAAGGGGGTAGTTTCCTGAACTGTGCTGCATCCATCGATTG
>JAOZQW010000306.1 GCA_029932015.1 Candidatus Fermentibacteraceae bacterium | reverse complement strand
ATGCTTCAGGCCTGCGAGGACCTTCTGAATGCGGGTTTCGCACCGAAAAGGACCACGATCCTGGCCTTCGGTCATGATGAGGAGGTCGGCGGTACAGCAGGAGCAGCCTCCATCGCGGCTCTGCTCAGGGAGAGGGGACTGAAACTCAGATCGGTACTTGATGAGGGAGGATACCTTTACTCCTATCCCTGGCTCCGGACTGACGTGGCTGTCATAGGGGTAGCTGAGAAGGGATACGTGACTCTTCGTCTTTCGGTAGAAGGGGAACAGGGGCATGCCTCCACACCCCCACTGCGTACACCAGTGGGAATACTCGGTGAAAGCCTCGGTCTGCTGGAGCGCAGCCAGATGCCGCCCCTGCTCTCAAGTCCGATCAAGGAGCTGTTCAGACGGACCGGATATCTCTGGCGGGAGGATTGCCTGACCTCGATCACTGACAGGAACTCCAGTGAGGAGCTGGCGCTGGCCTCCGCCGCCTGGGCAGACGGCAACTCACTCGTGAGGAGTACTACTGCTCCAACAATGGTTTCCGGCAGTTCCAAGGAGAACATTCTCCCCGGCTATGTCTCGGCTCTGGTCAACTTCCGCGCAGTTCCCGGCAACAGCTCCGCGGGGATCACAGACCACGTGCGGAGTGTCGTCGAGCCACTGGGCGTGAAGGTGGAGTACGAGGACCTGAAGCATGTCTTCGAGCCCTCTCCAATCTCTTCCATGGACACCGTCGAGTACAGTGCTCTGGCGATGGCAATAGGTTCTGTCTGGCCAGGCATGACCATTGCGCCCGGAATATTCCCTGCAGCGACGGATTCTAGGCATTACGAATCCATCTCCGGGAGTGTCTACAGGTTCGTTCCGGTCCACCTCGGCGAAAGGGGTCTTGGATCGCTCCACTCCATTGATGAGTCGATATCCATCGAGGATTACCACAGTGCTGTGGCCTTCTATACAGAGTACATCAGATCGACATCGATGCTCAATCCCGGTGGAAGCTAGGTTAGTGAATGGGATATCCGTCCGATATCAGTGACAGGAGCACAGATGAGCGGGTGAGGGGAGTCAGACGGGCTGCTCTCGTGGGTCTCTTCATGAATCTAATCCTCTCCGGAGCCAAACTTGCAGGAGGAATGCTCGGTTTCAGCCATGCCCTTGTTGCTGACGGCATACACAGTCTTTCAGACTGCTTCACGGACATCGCCGTTGTGGTGGGGGTCGGATTCTGGTTAAGACCCAAAGATGAGAGCCACCCTCATGGTCACGCCAGAATAGAGACACTTGTTGCCGGATCAGTTGGTGTTGCCATCATGCTGACCGGTATTTTCATAGCCTGGGAATCGTTCAGGGCAGTGGTAGACCCCGCTTTTACTCACGTTGGCTGGATAGCGTTCTGGATCGCTGTACTATCGATCATTTCAAAAGAGATCCTGTACCGGTGGACGATCAGAGAGAGCCGAAGGCTCAGATCAGCCGCTCTTGCAGCCAACGCATGGCATCACAGGTCTGACTGTCTGAGTTCAATTCCCGTGGCAGTGGTAGTCCTGGCAACAAGGCTAAACCCTTCGCTCGCATACCTTGATGGTATCGCCGGCGGTCTTGTCTCCATCCTGATTTTGCGTGCAGGGTTCCGCATTACCAGACCGGCTATCAGGCAGCTGACTGACTCCTCCGCGTCCAGGGAGATCCGGGATGAACTGCTGCAGACCGCTCTTTCAGTTCCCGGTGTACTTGATGTGCATGATCTCCGCACGAGGTTTCAGGGAGAGGGTATCCAGGCTGATCTCCATGTTGTCGTCGATGGGGATCTTACGGTGACTGAGGGCTTCCAGATCGCAACAGAGGTTGAGATCAGTCTCTACTCTAAAGGACCTGGAGTCGTGGATGTCCTTGTGAGACTGGAACCTTCGAGCTCGACAGGAACCTCCTGCGCCAGGCCTTTTCAGCAGAGCTCTCCCCACATATACTAGATAAGGGTTACCCTCCCATACGGATAGGGGGTCGCTTATGAGTTTCCTTCTCATCAGCAGCGCCTTCATGGATGAAGGTTACCTGCCACCGTGGTATGCAAGACCCGGATCGAATTTCTCACCTCCTCTCGGATGGACCGCTCCGCCTGACGGAACACACAGCCTTACTCTCATGGTCAAATGCCCGAACACTTCTTTCTGTCACTGGCTGGTCTATAACATCCCCCCGGATGAGAGAACCTTCTGGGGGAGCATTCCACACGAGGAAATGCTCTTTGACGGCTCGCTTCAGGGGCTCAACAGCAATGGAGAACTTGGCTGGACCGGCCCTGATGCAAGCTGTCCTGAGCAGGTCATGCACTTTACCATGTATGCGCTCGATACTATGCTCGATCTTGCCTCGGGGGCTGAGCTGTCGGCTGTCGAGGAGGCGATTGAAGGGCATGTACTTGCTAAGACGGAATTGATAGCGCAGTACAGGCCGCACTGAGATCAGACCAGAGGTGTGTGTCGACCTCGGTCATTCCTCACGGAGGCTGACGCATATGAGAGTCCTCCCCGCAGCTGGCAGGCTTGCACGGCACTGGTCACTGGATCCATTTACAGTTTTTCTCAACCATGGTTCCTTTGGCGCCTGTCCGATAGAGGTCAGCGCATTCAGGATCTCTCTTCTTGCGGAGCTGGAGCGGCAGCCGGTCAGGTTCATCCTCCACAGGTATATGTCAGTTATCCCGGGGATCATTGAGAGACTGGAGGAATTCACCAGGGCTCCGAGCGGTTCGATCGTGCTTGTGCCCAACGCCACTACCGGCATCAATACGGTCCTCTCCAACCTTGAATTCTCTCCCGGAGACCAGCTTATCACAACAGGGCAGGAGTACTTCGCCTCAAAAAATGCTCTCCAGCTGGCAGCAGCAAGGAGCGGGGCAGAGATCACTGTTGTTCCCCTTGATGTTCCAATTGCGGGACCTGACCAATTCCTGCAGAGCATACTATCGAGGGTTACCGGAAAGACCAGGCTTGTCCTTATCGACCACATCTGCAGTCCGACCGGGATGATCTCACCCATCCGGGAGCTGAACAGGGAACTCGAAGCAAGAGGTATCGACCTGCTGGTGGATGGAGCTCACGGCCCCGGGATGATCCCCCTTGATCTCGAGGAGCTTGGTGTGCCCTACTACACCGGTAACACCCATAAGTGGCTATGTACGCCGAAAGCCTCGGCCATTCTCTATGTGAGACCCGACAAACAGGATGG
>JAOZQW010000037.1 GCA_029932015.1 Candidatus Fermentibacteraceae bacterium | reverse complement strand
AGCCCTCCGCAGGCGTAAGGACGGGGTGGACTTGCTGGAAGAATCCGACAGGGAGGATATGAGGGAATACAAACGGCTCAGCGAAGACGACGGAACCCGCTCGTCTGCGGACGGCCAAGCCGGATCCCGGGAAGGGTAGACCGCCAGTTGCCTGAGTTCGTTCATCTCCACCTTCATTCGGAGTACAGCCTGCTCGATGGAGCCATAAGATTCGACAGACTCGCTGAGAGGCTGACTGAAACCGGGATGAAAAGCGTCGCTGTGACCGATCATGGATGTCTTTTTGGAGCGGTTCAGTTCTTCGATAAAATGGAGAAGGCCGGTGTGCAGCCGATACTCGGTATGGAGGCATACATCGCCTTCCCGTCGATGTCGGACAGGAGCGCCGGAGGAAAGAGATACCACCTGACACTACTTGCCAGGAATGAGAAGGGCTATCACAATCTCTCCAGGCTTTCTTCGGCCGCTTTCATCGAGGGTTTCTATTACAAACCCAGGATCGACAGGGATCTGCTGGCCGCTCATTCCGAGGGCCTGCTGATAGGTTCCGCCTGTCTCCAGGGAGAGTTGTCGAGGCACCTCCTCGCAGGGAGGAGGGACAAGGCTCTGGAGGCTGTCCGTTTCTACCAGGACATAGTAGGCAGGGACAGCTTCTTCATCGAACTGATGGATCATGGCATTGATGACCAGAAGCGGGTGCTGCCGCTGCTTGTCGAACTGGCGAGGGAGACCGGCGCTCCAGTTGCCGCTACGAACGATGCCCACTACCTTCGCCGGGAGGACCATGCGGCACACGAAGTTCTTCTCTGTCTGCAGACGAGAAGGGTTCTGAGCGATCCCGGCAGGATGCGCCTGGAAGGCTCTGAGTTCTATGTGAAGAGTCCGCTCGAAATGGAAAAGCTGTTCGGCTGGATACCTGAGAGCCTGACCAACACGGTGAAACTCGCTGAGATGTGTGATTTCAGTCTGAGCCAGGGTGACTTTCTTCTCCCCGAATTCAACCTTCCCGAGGGGGAAGAGGATCCCGGAGCCTACCTCAGCGGTCTGGCATACAAAGGGCTTGCAGAGCGGCTGGGCAGAGACCTCGCGGAGATCGAGACTGAGAGACTCGACCATGAGCTGGGGATAATTGTCGACATGGGTTTCCCGGGGTACTTCCTTATCGTTTCCGAACTCATGAGATGGGCGAGAGGTGAGGGGATACCGGTCGGCCCGGGCAGAGGTTCCGCAGCCGGAAGTCTGGTCTCCTTTGCCGTGGATATCACTGATATCAACCCGCTCGATCACGATCTCAGCTTCGAGCGTTTTCTGAATCCTGCAAGGAAGGAAATGCCCGATATCGACCTTGATGTCTGCTGTGAGCGCAGGCAGGAGGTCATTACCCACATACTCAACACATACGGCGAGGATAGCGTCTGTCAGCTGATAACTTTCAGCAGGATCAGGAATCGCTCAGTCGTCAGGGACGTTGCAAGGGTGATGGGCATGACATTCGAGGAGGGGGACGCCATTGCGAAGCTGGTCGCTTCCGCTCCTAGGACGGAGTCGAATCAGGAATTCCCGCTTCCCGAGATCGTGAAGAAGGTTCCAGCCCTTTCAAGGATGATCAAGGAGGACGAGAGGGTCGCGACTCTGTTCAAGTACGGGTACACACTTGAGAATCTCGCAAGACACAGCGGTGTGCATGCGGCTGGTGTGATCATCGCTCCGGGTAACCTCAGGGATTTCGTTCCGCTCTACAAGGCTAAAGAGGGCATCACCACCCAGTACGAGAAGAAGAGTGCTGAAAAGATAGGCCTGATGAAACTGGACATTCTCGGTCTGCGGAATGTGACAGTCATCAGGAGGGCCGAGAAGATGGTTCAGAGGCATCATCCTGATCTCAAGGTCGCTTCTCTTCCTCTGGATGATGAACAGACTCTTAAGGCTATTGCAAGAGGTGAGACCGTCGGTGTCTTCCAGCTCGAGAGTTCAGGAATGAGAGACACCCTTCGGAAGATAGATGTCAGCAGTTTCAATGATGTCATAGCGGCCGTAGCCATCTTCAGGCCGGGGTCCATGGACATGATCGATCTCTATGCGATGAACAAGAAAGGCGTTGAATCCGGATCAGCTGATTTCAGCATCGACTATCTTCATCCGGATCTTGAGGAGATCCTGATCCCGACATACGGCGTTATCATCTACCAGGAGCAGGTCATGCGCATTGCCAATAAGCTGGCGGGCATGTCCATGGCCGAAGCGGATATCCTCAGAAGCGCCATGTCGAAAAAAGTTGCTGATGTCATGAGCCGCATGCGCAAGGATTTCACCGATGGAGCGATTGGCAGGGGTGTCAGCAGGAAGATAGCAAAGAAGCTGTTCGACCTTGTTGAGAAATTTGCGGGATACGGATTCAACAAATCCCATGCGGTCTCATACGGCACTCTAGCTTACTGGACCGCCTGGCTGAAGGTTCACTATCCAGCTGAGTTCCTGGCGGCCTGCCTGACAAGTGAGATAGGGCGGATAGACAGGATCACTCCTCTCATAGATGAGTGCGCCAGACTTGGTGTGACTGTTCTGCCTCTCTCGGTAAACAGCAGCAGCGTTCAGTTCGATGTCGATGACCAGGGACGGATAATTTATGCCCTCTCGGCGATCAAGAATGTCGGAGAAGGTCCTTCCTCCGCCATTGTTGCGGCGAGACAGGAGACCGGAGACTTTGTTAACATCTTCGACCTCTGTTCCAGAGTCGGTAACGGAGCGATGAATCAGAAGGTCCTTGAATCACTCATCGGTGCCGGGGCGACGGACTGCTTCGGTCGCACCAGGGCGGTCCTGCTGGCATCAGTTGAACAGGCCATGAGTTTTGGCCTGACCATAAGGAGACACAGGGAAGCCGGTCAGATGTCGCTCTTCGGGGGCGGTGGCGAGGATTCTGTCGATCTCGAGGAACCAGAGCTTCCTGAAATGGACGAACTTGCTCCGGATGTTATGCACAGGCTGGAGAGGGATCTCCTGGGTTACTACAGTTCAGGACATCCACTGGATGCGTATGCGGATGAGCTGGAAGGCCTATGTACAGCACCCATCGAGACAGCGGCGACCTGCGGCAGGAAGACGATCACCACAGCCGGTCTGGTCTCGGAGAGCAGGATCATACCCACGAGGAGGGGGAACATGGCTTTCGTCCTGATCGAAGGCCGTTCGGGGTCGGCAGAGGTTGTGGTATTCAATGACATCCTGGAGATGTACGGGAGCCTGCTGGAGCCCGGCAATCTCATCCTCATGGACGGTGAAATAACCGAGAGGAGGGGGGATGTCCGTTTCTCCGCAAGGAGTATTTATCCCATCGCTCAGGTCAGACAGATACTGAGAGCAGGGATCTCAATAAGCATAGATGGCGCCAACCCTCATGTTGAAAAACTCGCTGATGCTGTTGAGCTTCTGATGGCCAGTCCCGGCAGGGGTGACGTTTCGATTATGATTAAGCATCCTTCGGGCTGGAAGGTCAGCGGCCGCTCCAGATCCATCAGGGTTGATCCGGAGCCCGGTCTCATGTCGGGTCTCAGGGATTTACTTGGTGAAGGTGTAGTGTTACTCACGAGGGGCAAGGGAGCTGTAAAATTATGATCAGACGCTGGATGGTTCTGGTCCTGCTTGTCGTGCTTCCGCCATCATTGGCCAGCGCTGGGGAATTGATGCGTATCGTCAGAGAGCCAACCGCGGGGATGGTGGCTCCGGGAACCTACTCCATCTCTCTTAACACATTCCCTTCGGAAGGTCTGCGCTTCTCTTTCAGCATAGGTGTGATCAAGAGGCTGATGCTCGGTCTCAGCTACGGCGGTCGGAACCTCACTGGACTGCACGATCCGGTCTGGTTTGACCATCTGTATTTCAATGCAGGTTTCAGAATACTGGACGAGACCACTCCGCTGCCGGGTATGGTCATAGGGTTCGACAGCGAACCGGAGGCTGCCAGAGCCGGCGGAAGCTATAACAGAACTTCCCGTGACCTCTACCTTGCAGCCAGCAAGAATTTCAGATCTTTTGGAGGTGATCTCGCGTTCCATGCGGGCATCAGCATGGATGTGGAGGATCCTGTCCATGCAGGATTATGGCTCGGCCTTGACAAGTCGCTACCGGGCGGCTTCGGTACGGCCCTTGAATGGGATCTGGCAACTGACCAGACAAGCTCTGTACGCTTCGATAACGGCGGCGGATTCCTGAATGTCGAGCTCTTCTGGGAGAGCTTCGGACAGGTGCGCATATCATTGCAGTTCGTTGACCTGCTCGAGACCGGGGGTGAAGGATACAGGGCCCTTGGCATCGATTTTCTTGGGATAATCTGAGCCGCTGTAAAAGGCATTTAAGAACGGAGAACCCGACCAATGACTTACGACGAGCTTCGCGCATCTTATGCAGATGTGATAATCAGGACCGCTCTGAATGTTCAGCCCGGCCAGCCTGTGCTGGTGAGCACCGATATCACGCAGAGGCAGTTCGCTGCTGAGCTGAGCAGGACCGCATACGCAGTAGGAGCCTCACTGGTCTCGGTCAGATACGACGATGGTGACTTGAGGAAAATGCGGATCGAAGCTCCTCTCGAAGACGGGTATCTCGATGTTATCCCATCCTACACGGAGGAGATGTACCGGAGCTACATCGAGGACGGCTGGTGTTCGGTCTCCGTGAGAGGTCCTGAGGACCCCGATCTCATGGAAGGCGTAGATCCAGTGAGAATGGGGCGCGTTTCGAAAAAGAATTCCCTTGCCCGAAGGGAATTCCTGAAGGCGGTATCATCCAATCGCATGAGGTGGAACGTCTGTCTGAATCCGACGAAAGCCTGGGCCGAAAAGGTACTTGGACCTACTGAGGACTGGGAGAGGGACATCTGGGATATTCTCGTACCTATCCTCAGGCTTGACATGGATGATCCCGCAGCTGCCTGGCTTGAGCACGATGCTGAGCTCAAGAGGCGGTGCGCCATCATGAACAAAGCCTCCTATGACCGGATACGGTTCCTCGGGCCGGGTACCGATCTCTACGTCGGAATGGCACCCAATCGCGTCTTCTCCGGCGGGATGTGCAGATGCAGTGATGATCTTTTATTCTTCCCGAACATCCCGACAGAGGAGATATTCAGTACCCCCGACTGGACAAGGACCGAGGGTGTTGTCGCATGCACGAGACCCGTCGAAGTTCTGGGTTCCCAGGTTGAGGGCGCCTGGTTCAGATTCGAGGAGGGCGTGGTCCAGGAGTTCGGGGCTGACCGGAATGCGGATCTCATCGAGCAGTACCTGGCCTTTGACGAGGGTGCCGGGGCTCTCGGAGAAGTCGCGCTGGTCGATGTATCATCGCCTATCTATCGCAGCGGCAAGGTATTCAGGAACATCCTCCTTGATGAGAACGCCGCCTCCCACATCGCCCTCGGTAATGGCTATGCTGATTGCATTAAAGGCGGAACCAGCATGTCAGACGCGGAACTCAGGGAGACAAGATGCAATTCCTCCCTGGTTCACACGGATTTCATGATAGGCTCCGAGCAGGTCTCTGTCTTCGGTATCCGCGGGGACGGTACCCAGGAGCCGGTGATGCTCGACGGCTCATTCGTTATCTGAGCTGGAAAAAGAAATGCGGAACCCCGAGAAGGGAAGGTGATCATGCTTGATGAGAGGCTGTTGGCCATTCTGGCATGTCCCAAGTGCAAAGGTGAACTCGAACACAGGATAGACCCCGAGGAGCTGATCTGCCATAGCTGCCGGCTCATTTACGAGGTCAGGGATGACATTCCCATAATGCTTATCGACGAGGCCAGACCACTGGAGCAGGACTGACTTCTCGCGGTGCTCGAAATACTTCCCGCACGGATGGGGTCATCCGCCTGAGAGTGCGGGTCAGTCCAAGGTCATCAAGGACCGGGATACGTGAACGGATGGCGGACGGCTCCTTCCGCATTGCTCTCCGCTCCTCACCGGTAGATGGCAGAGCCAATATGGAACTCACGGCCTTTCTCGCATCTGAATTCGGCACATCGAAGAGTGCCGTCCGGATATTGACCGGGTTATCCTCAAAACGGAAACTGGTCGCAGTCGAGGCTCCCTCTGCAATCCCCTCCTGGTTCTCCGGAGAAACCTGCGATGACTGAACGGATCCGTCCCCTCGGCACAATGGTCGGCAGAGGTCCCGAGCTCTCGCACAGCGTTTCCGCGCTTTCATCGGCTCTGGCTTCGAGGCATCCCGTTATGCTCGCTTACTGGGCTCCGTCAGGTACAGGTAAGACCAGGCTTGTCAGCGGTATTTCCAGGGCGATGCCGGAGACTGATTTCAGCGTTGTAGAGGCTGTATCAATCCCCGGAACCAGCCCCTTTTCCTCATACATTCAGTCCTGGTTCGGGCTTGACCATTCGGATGAGGAAGCATCCAGAGAGCGATTTTCCGATCTGTTCGATGGACTGCTCACACATATGGAAGCAGTCGGCGAGTCTGCAGGGGATTTCCGAAGGGAACTCCTCAGGACAAGACTATGGCTGGAGGAACTGGCAGGCATAACTCGCAAGGGGGCTTCATCCGGCTCAGGGCAGTCGATGAGATCAAGGAACCTGGCCGATGCTGTTACAGCGTTCTTCTCGGTTCTCTCCCTGGTGAACCCGATAGTAGTAGTCTTCGAGAACATGCACTGGTTCTCCGGGGTCGACCTCTCTCTCACACAGGCGCTGATCCACTCATCGCAGGGGCTGGCCATATCCTTCCTGGCCACTTCCAGACCCTGTGAAGACGGTTCCGAACCTCCATTCCCGTCAAGCACCAGCCTTCATGACAGATTCGTGGTGAAACTTGAAGGTATTCCCAGGGATAGTCTTGCCGACTTTGTGTTCGGTTTCACTCGTCACCGCCCGTCTCCGGCACTCGAAATGCTGCTCTGGGACCGGGCTGGAGGCATACCTCTATTTCTGGAGCATACTCTTGAATACCTGGAGGAGACCGGTGCGCTCCATCAGCCTGCGAACCTGCTTGAGCTGACTCAGGATGCACCTGAACTTCCTGAAACGATGATGGAGCTTCTTGCAGCCAGGATTGGACTGCTGCCGGCTGGGTTCGGTAAGCTGATAAGCGCTGCCGCAGTCTTTGTCAGAGGAGTATCCATTGGAACACTTGCCAGAGTAGCAGGCCGCGAATTGAAGCCTTCCCTCCTCGCCGAAGGTCTGAAGCGCCACATACTTTCGAAGGATGGGGAAGACTACGCTTTCACCCATTCACTTCTCAGGCAGTCTGCTCTCGGCATGATTCCGGACAGGGAACTTGAAGCGCTTCACATCAGGGCGGCCGGCGCTCTTGTGGATGAAGGCGATATCACAGCAGGCAGGCTGGAAGAGATTGGAGACCATTTCCTTCTCGGTGGTGATATACCGAAGGCAGCGGATTATCTCGGCAGGGCGGCGCAGATGTATGCTGATGGATTCGAGAACGAGGCTGCGATTAATGTCCGAAGGAGACTCGCCCCCCTGCTGGATGAACCTGCCAGGACCGAGAATGTTCTCGAAACGGTCGTGGTCCAGTCCAACTCCGGCCTCATGAACGAGAGTGTTGATATCCTGGTTCACACTCTCGATGGAGCGGCTGACAACCCGCTTATCGATGATCTGCTCAAGGCGAAGCTGATGATGCGCCTCGGGATGTGCCTGGGTTCCACAGGGAAGCTGAAGGAAGCAGCAGGTTTTCTCAGCGAAGCCCTTCTCGTGTTTGCGGATATCGATGATAAGCTGTGCATGTCCATGACACTCAGACATATGGGTATGGTTGAGCTTTCCGCAGGAGAGACTACTGATGCAATCGAACACCTGGAGGAATCGGTCCGGCTGGCCAGGCTGACTGCGCTCCCGGCGGAGATATGCTCCTCGCTCTACTGGTCTGCTATCGCCTACAGGCAGACAGGCAGTCTCGATCAAATGAGAACCTCGACGGAGGAGCAGGTTGCCATCGCCGAGGAGAACGACCTTCTGCAGAGCCGGATCTCAGGTTACGACAACCTTATGAGGCTCCACATATACACCACGGACTACGAGAGCGCCGAGAAAGCCCATTCTCTTCTCATAGATGTTGCGGATCGCTGCGGGAACTGGGCCGCGCTCAGTGCCGCTGCCAGCAAAATGGGAATAATTCATCTGCGCAGGGAGGAGTGGGAGGAGTCGGTGGAGTGTTTCAACCGCTGTGTCACACTTACCGGAAGAACAGGCAACCTCCGCGCCCGATGCGCTGCGCTGGGGAACCTTGCTCATGCCGCCCTCGGGATGGAAGATACTGCCTCCGCCATGAGGTACTCGACCCGGCTCATCGACACATCCGCTGCGATCGGATTCCGTTCCGGACTGATGTCCGGATATGCAAGAATGGCGTACATCTTCAATCTCAGGGGAGCCTGGGAACCCGCCATGGATTGCCTCGAAACACAGATTGAATTCGCTGAGGCTATGGGTGACAGCCGCAATCTCTCCGACGGCTACGCCACGAAGGCAAGGATACTCCTCTGTCTTGACAGGCTGGATGAGGCGCTGGAATTCATCGGGAAGGCGATTGAAGTCTCGGAAGCAACAGGTGCGGCAAAACTTCATGCCAGTCAGTATGAGCTGCGGGGGAGACTGCTTAACCTCCTCGGCAGGTACACTGATTCCATTGCTGACCTTGAGCGTTCGTTCGGAATGACGGATGGGAAGAAGGGGAGAGAGAGAGTCGCCTTCAGTTCACTGCTTCACCTTGAAGCCTCCAGGAGCCGGACCGGAGATGATGAGGCAGCTGCCAGACTCCTCTCCATGCTGGACGATGCCCCGGATGATTCTTTGAAAACAGACCTGTTCTATGCGCACTGGCGTCTGACCGGTGACAGCGGATCCGCAGCCGGAGCCAGAACCGGACTGGAGGAACTGCTGGCGAAGAAGGACCAGCCCCTTGCCCGGAGGATGCTGGCTTCCATGGATGATATCCCTGAAGTCTGATGCTGCTGCGCGTATTTTCCTGTTTTCCTCCTCATTCTCACGGGTTCCTGACAGATTATTGACATGGGCATCAGGGGTCCGCATCTTAACGCAATTGAAAGGGAGGGAACTATGGAAAAGAAGCGCATGATTATTCTGATCGTTGCTGCTGCCGGTATGCTTGGCACGTTCCTGCCATGGGCCAGTGCCTTCGGCATGACGGTCAGCGGTACTGCCGGTGACGGCTGGATCACCTTCTTCCTGTTCGCAGTTGGAGGAGCAATTGCTTTCTTCAAGGGGGACAAGGGTGAGCCAATCGAGAAGAAGATGATGCCTGTCATCTGGGGAGCCGCCGCTCTCGCATTCATCATCGCCTTCCTCAAGGTGACGAAGGGCGTACCCTCGGGTGTCAGTCTGGGTTTCGGTCTATGGCTGATAGTCATTGCCGGACTAGCACAGGTCGCAGTCTGTTTCTTCTTCAAGGGCAGCGCCGGATGGGATCTCCCCGGCTCTCTTGCTGATGTCAAGAAGGCTGCCGGTCTGCCTGCTGCTGCTCCGGCCGCACCTGCACCGGAAGCGAAGCCCGCAGCACCTGCTGAGCCTGCACCTGAGGTCGAAGCTGCACCAGCACCTGAAACTGCTCCTGAATCCGCTGTAGAAGAACCAAAAGAAGGCGAATAGCCGCCTCCGGCCCTTCGCTCATATGCGCCCCCCGACTCGGGGGGCGCTTCACGTAATTCGTGCCACCTACCAATTAGTTCTACCTCACATCCTTTCTGCGCTAATTGGTAAGTGGCACGAATTACCTGAAAATGCCTTTCTCCCTTGCCCGTCGTGTGGTAAGTCAACATAATCGCTGTTCGCCGCAGTTCGCTGACAAGTAGGATTTTAACTGTAGATCGGTCTGTTATGCTCGCTGTTCTTCCGAGTGATTGGGATTGCCTGGTTCCGGATGGTCTCACCGTTCACAGACGCGGATGCCCCGAGGGCTCACTGGAAGCTGTCAGGACTGCGCTTGCAGGGGGAGAGAAGCTCTTCCTTATCTGTGTGGAGGGTGCAGCTGCACATCCCGGCTGGATGGTTGCTACAGATCATATAGCTCTTTTCGGAGGAAGCCCGCTTACAGGACCGAACAGGGATGACCTGGGCCCCCGCTTTCCCTCGCTTATGGACCTCTATCTTTCTCCTGATGGTCCATGGGAGAAGGGAGTGGTGGGCAGGATGCCCGACTGGCGTCTGGCGACACCGGCTGAACTCGCGCTCCTCCGCGTTGGGGGAATGGTCTCCGAAGGAGTGGACGAGGCTGAGGTTGCCGGGCACGGCGGAGGCAAGGTCATGCTTCTTGTCAGGTGTCACGGATGGGACCAGCCGAATCTGACTATGCCTGATATCAATGCGGCGGCCGAATCGGCCGATGCCGCCTTTAACTCGAGATTCACCAGGGGAGGTGAGGAGCAGTGAATTACAAGGATACCATCAAGCTACCGAAGACCGGCTTCTCCATGAAAGGGAACCTTATTAACAAGGAGCCCGAGACACTGAAGTCCTGGAACGAGCAGGACCTCTACGGCCGCATACGGGAGGAGAGGAAGGGTGCCCCTGAGTTCATTCTCCATGATGGACCTCCATATGCAAATGGTCACGTGCATCTGGGAACCGCGCTGAACAAGATATTAAAGGACTTCATCGTGAAGTCTCATACCATGATGGGCTACGATTCACCGTACGTGCCGGGATGGGATTGCCATGGTATGCCCATCGAGCACAGGGTCGTAGGGGATATGGATGATGGAGACCCCGAGCTCTCGCGGATGGAGATAAGGAAGCGGTGCAGGGAGTACGCCCTGGAGTTCTTCGGAGTGCAGAAGGAGGAATTCCGCAGGCTGGGAGTCTTCGGCACTTGGGACAGACCATACCTCACAATGAACCCGGATTACGAGGCAGGTATTGTCAGGGCATTCGGTGAACTTGTCAGGGGCGGATATGTCTATCAGGGCCTCCGGCCGATACACTGGTGCATGTCCTGCGGGACCGCTCTGGCAGAGGCCGAGGTTGAGTACGCAAGCCATTCATCTCCATCAGTATTCGTTGCATTCAGACAATCAGACCCCGCTGCCTGGGCGGAAAGAGGTGTTCCCGCAGGAACCGAGGTGGTCATCTGGACGACTACTCCATGGACACTTCCGGCTAACCTCGCGGTCGCCCTCAATCCAGGTGAGCGTTACGTGATAGTTTCCTCCGGGGAAAGACGCTTCATGGTTGCCGCTCGAAGAGCCGATGACTTCATCAGGGAGACCGGTCTCGAGGATGCTTCAGTGCTCGAGGATGTCTCATTCAAGGGAACTGAACTCGAGGGACTGCTGCTCGAACACCCGCTGCTGCCCGGCAGGACCAGCCTCATGATAGTGGCTGATCATGTCACGATGGACGACGGGACAGGATGCGTTCACACCGCACCAGGACACGGTGCGGAGGACTTCGTTGTCGGCAGGGCATATGGCCTGGAAGTATTCAGCCCCGTCCTTGAGGACGGGATATTCTCTGATGCGGCCGGCCCATATGCAGGTATGCATGTATTCAAGGCGAATCCTGCAATTGTCGAGGATCTCAGGGCATCCGGTCACATGGTTGCAAGCGGCAGAGTGGAGCACAGCTATCCACACTGCTGGAGGTGCAAGACCCCCCTCATCTTCAGGGCGACAAGACAGTTCTTCCTGAGCCTTTCGCATAAAGATCTCAAGGAGCGTGTACTGGAGAGGGTGGAGGAAGTCTCCTGGCATCCCTCCTGGGGACATGAGCGTATGAGGAACATGATGACCGTAAGACCGGACTGGTGCCTCTCGCGCCAGCGCGCATGGGGTGTTGCCCTTCCCGTATTCTCGTGCCGGGACTGTGGCGAGCCTGTCATGGATCCTGAAGTTATCGATGCCGTCGCGGACCTGGTTGGCAAGAAAGGCTCTGATGTCTGGTTCGAACTGACGACCGAAGAGCTGTTCGCTCTTGCAGGCAAAAAGCCATCCTGTCCTTCATGCAATGGCTCGGATCTCCAGCGTCTGGACGACATCCTCGATGTCTGGTTCGACAGCTCTCTGAGCCACTTCAATGTATTGAATGAACGGTACGGGCTCAGCCGGCCCTGCGCGGTCTATCTTGAGGCAACCGACCAGCACAGAGGCTGGTTCGGAGTGAGCCTGATATCCAGCGAGGCCATGGGGCTTGGCC
>JAOZQW010000305.1 GCA_029932015.1 Candidatus Fermentibacteraceae bacterium | reverse complement strand
GACCTGACCAGGTGCAGTGATCGGCAACTGCCCGATTCGCTTCAACCATGAAATTTTCTATCATTCGGTGCGAGATATCCCCGCTTTCCCGGATAAAGGAGGAAGGCCAGCCCTCCTCACCGAAAATCACCCTGAACTCGCTGCCGCCAAAATCCAACGCTCCCCTCTCGGTCCGCTTTCTGTCCAGGACGGCGGAGAGTTCACCACATAGAAGGAGCAGTTCTCTTATTTCTGGATCAGTACCTCCATCCTGCATGTATTCCAGGGCTTCCTCGTACGACAATCGGGCATCTGAGCGGATTACCGAAGCTCCGACGGTGAACTCGGTCCGCTCACCCTCTCTATCGAAATGCATGACAACTGTTCTGGTAAGTCTTTCCTCACCGGGTCTGAGGCTGCATGCTCCTGCGGACAGGATTTCCGGTATCATAGGGATCACCCTGTCAGGCAGATAGACGCTGGTCCCCCTTCTTCTTGCCTCCAAGTCGACTGCTCCGCCCTGAACAGCATAGCCGGCAACATCAGCGATATGCACCTGAAGGATATATTCATCCCTGTCCCTGGCGAGGGAGATCGCATCGTCGAAATCTCTTGCATCGACAGGATCAACCGTAATGGTGAAGACATCGCGAAGGTCATCCCTGTCAGTATACCGAATCGGTTCTGAAGCACTGAGTGAAGCCGCTTCAAGAACATCATCCGGAAATTCGGATTCAAGCCCGTGGTCGGCTGCAACCGAATCGATGAGCGCAGTCGGCGAGGAAGGTGAACCTACATCGCTGAGCGCAACTGCGGTGTAATCCGAGCCGGAGTAATCAAGCCTGGCATAGACGATCCTCCCTGCTTCCATTGAACTTCTGAGATCCGGAGCGAGAGTGAGTCGTATCCCTCGTGGAAGCAGCGGATTCACCGGATCGAGGTTCCAGCCTTTCCCGAAGCGTCTGGTAACTCCGCTGATGCCGGTTCTAGCTCTACTGAGGATCATCTCGATACTCCCGAAGGTCCTTCCGTCACGGTCCTTGCGCCCCAGTCTCCTGACCATGACCGAATCTCCGTCCAGAGCACCCCCAAGCTCACCGGGAACGACCTCGAATCGTTCCTCACCGGTCAGAACAAGCGCACCTCCAGAAGGTCTGCCTCTGACGCTGCCGCTGAATATTCCAAGCTCAGCCGGGAGCACGTACTTGCCGGAACCCGCTTTCCAGAGCAGACCTCTGGTTACCAGATCATCCAGTATATCCGAGAGATCATTTACCCGCTCAGGCAGGGCTTCACGGATGTCCGTGATGGAGAGCCTGGCTGATGGCTGATCCTGGAAGACGGCGAGTACCGCATTAGCAGAATCAGGGAGGGTATCATCGGTCAGGATTCCGGTTTCGATGGAATTCATTCCACACCTCCATCGGCAGTGTCTGTATTTACAATAAGTATTGCTCTCCCTCGATCCTCACTCCATTCGTCAAGTACGAATGTCACACCGGCAGGCGGTGACAGTATCGCGGTCCAAGCCAGGAGAATGATGGCAGAAGTGCTCTGATGAGCGCTCCTGGTGTCACTTCCGGCGGTCGAGTGCCACTCCAGTACGAATCGTACGGTTGAATTCGCAGCTATGGATTCCAGATGGACCGAACCGCATCCGTTGACGAACAACGTAGCTGCCCCTGAAAGAGCTCCCAGCAGCGAGTTCAGAGTGGTCCTGCTAACAGGAAGGAAGCCTGGCAGCTCCGGATCATTGAGATGTGTGAACTCGACGGAAGTACCACTGGACATCCTGCCAGTCTCAAAGATTTCCTGTGAATGCCCCGGAGACCAATCTGCGGAACCCTGACCGCTGTCGTGCGCCTGCAGTGAGAGGTCTCTGAGGAACTCCCTGAGTTCCTCAGATCCTTCCAGGGCGTTATTAAGGCGTCTCTTGAGTTTATCCTTGTCTTCAAGGTCGAATCCAGCCAGTTCCACGTTGCCAAGTATCCTGGTGAGTATATTGTTGATGTTATGAAAGAAGAACGGAAGAAGGACACCGCTTCTGGCAAGGGAGAGCAGATCGGAGACCGGCGTCTGACCAGTCATGGGAAATCCCATTTTCGGCATATTCATCAGGATATCGAAGGCGGTGGAGCACTCCCTGAGAATGATCCAGGGGCCATTGAGCGGCGTCTTCAGTTCTGCAGGAGAGAGCACCGTCAGATTTGATCTTCCTGATTCTGCAGACGACAGATCGACAGTCATCTGATGCAGCTCTGCTCCATCGGCCGGACAGAGGACTGCAATATCCCCGCATGCGGCCTTCCTGAATGCTCCTGGGGAGACGACTGCAACAGCAACCTGCGGGTATCTCTCAAGCAAAGAACTGGATAGACGCTCTGCCTCGCTCCCCGAAAGAAGCACTCGACCGCTGCCGGCTTCCCCGATCTGCCTCCCGTTCATGAAGTTCTCCTAACTACCGATCATCTGACGCGATGAGGGGGACGAACCTTACCGTAAGGGACTCCTGCATGGTCAGATCCTCTCCTGCTCTGGTGATCTTTACCAGTTTCTGTATAAAACCGCCTGCCGGAAGGACCAGACACCCTCCCTTAGGATCAAGCTGCTCCTCGAGAGCCGATGGAATGGAGAGCGGGGCGGCAGACACGATTATCCCAGCATAAGGAGCGGCAGGCTCCCATCCGCGATATCCGTCTGAGATCAGGAACCTGATATCCGCATCAGGCATGAACTCCATAATGGTTCTCCGTGCTCTGGATGCGAGTTCAGGGATTAGTTCAACCGTGACTACCTCCATACCCATTGCAGCGAGGATAGCAGTCTGATATCCCGAACCGGTCCCTATTTCGAGCACTCTGGATCCAGGAGGGAGGGAAAGCAGTTCCAGCATGTAGGCCACAATGAAGGGCTGAGATACTGTCTGCCCGAATCCTATCGGAAGTGGGTGATTCCCGTAGACGGCTGCAAGCCCGGTTCTGGAAGGTACAAACAGCTCCCTGGGTACACTCATGAAGGCATCAAGCACTCTTCGGCTCCTGACACCGGCTCCCTCCAGATCCGTTCGCACCATTCTCTCCCTGAAGGAGCTGGAGGATAGTCCAGTCTCACCCATCGCGGTGCTCACCTGGAAGATACGTCATGGATACTTTCCTGGATCTCGGTCCATCGAACTCGCAAAAGAATATTCTCTGCCATCTCCCGAGGGAGAGGGTCCCGTCACAGACGGGCAGAAGCAGGGAGACACCTATGAGAGTTGAGAGTGAATGC
>JAOZQW010000304.1 GCA_029932015.1 Candidatus Fermentibacteraceae bacterium | reverse complement strand
TGAACTCGAGTCCCTCAGCGAGCACTTCCAGCCCAGATGACGGAGGTCTGACAAGGAACCTCCCCCCCTGCACGTCCTCAACCACATAGAGTGTCCCTGAAGTATCAAAGGCTATCCCCTCGGGATGTGACAGACCATTCAGCACCATTTCGAGTTCGCCATCACTCACTATCCTGTATACGGTGCCCTCTGTCTCTGATGCCGCGTAGAGTTCTCCGGAAGGCGATATCGCCAGGCCGTCCACTCCGAGGATGCCTTCACAATAGACGGAAGCTGTGTAGCCTTCAGGAAGGACAATCCCGGGAAGAGGTTCCCGCGGTGGGATGAAGAGAAGCGACAGGAGGATCAGGTTCCATAGAGACATGAACAACTCCATCGGGAAGAACGTTCCCAAGTATACCTGCAGAGACTCTCTGCCAGATGGTAGTTCATGTCAAGTTCTGCAGGATGCAGGTTCTGGTCTACCAGCTTACCTCGCCAGTATTAACCTCGCCGTGATTAGGATCAGAGGGCAGAGGGCAGCTGAGGAAGTACGAATGAGCATCTTCATCGCTGTCGTATCTTTCGGCAGACTGTTCTGGCGCTGCTTCCATCACGGACTGCCCGAGTTCACCGCAGCATAGCACCTCCTGTGTTGTATTAGCACTATCGCGAATAACCTGCCCAGTCAACCCTCTATTGTCACAGTATCTTCCATCAACAGGCGTTTAGAGAACCCCGCCCCCTTTCAGGGACGGGGCTCTTCTCGATCATTGAGCATTAGCGGCTTGTCAGACCTGTCATTCCCCGGAAACGATGAGCCTGCCGGTGCTGATGCTCATGCCGGACACATACTGCACCAGATACAGGCCATCGGGCACCCTGATACCTGACCCGCTGCGGCCATTCCAGTAAACCTCAGATGAAGGCTCTGCCATATCAGCCCACAGCAGCCTGCCCGCAAGATCGAAGACCCGCACTTCAACAGGACTGCCTGATTCAAGATCAGGTACCGGGATCAGCCAGCCCTCACTCGATGAGGAGCAGTGTATCTCTACCTGCTCCAGCAGTTCAAGTCCGGGCCTCTGACCATAGATGCTTATCTCAGTCATTCCTGCGGCATCGTATACCTTGACGTACCGGATACCCTCAATGTCTGACATCGATCCGGCAGGCATCAGCTCGAACAGGTTGTCATCTCCTGCCAGTTCAATACTCCAGTCGGTATCCATGATTGCAGCAGTTTCGAAGGACTCTTCCGTAATAACTGCTGCAATACTGCATTCCTCTCCAAGATCGATGATGACCGCATTGGTGCCCGGAGAGGGAGTGTAGGGAGTATCCAAATCGCAGTCTGTCAGACAGCCGGGATTACCGGATATGAGCGACTGCTGCACAGTGGGTACTGGTGCGTGCTCTCCCTCAGAGGGAACCGCAGCGTACTCTGCTGCACCGGAGATCGGTGCCGTCTCAATCACAGTATCGATGCGGCTGATGGAAGATCGGGCAGCAAGAACGACCTCCTGAACGGAGCAGCCATGTGAGATCAGAACACCGGAACGTGTAGGGAGTTTCACACGATTACTGGGAGCGGATTCATTCGTCCCGTCTGTTGCAGTAACCACATAAAGCACTGCTTTACCCAAAATAGTAAAACTGTCTGTGAACGAGCTGATCCCTCCGCGAACCTTACCTATCAGCCCGTATACCGGCTGGTTATTGAACCTCCGATAGATGCGGTAGCCGAGTACGTCAGTTGGCTCCTCGGGATCAGGATGGTCCATGTCATTGACCGACAGGACCCAATCAAGGTCTGTGATTCCACCAAACGTCGTGTATGTGATTTCTCCAGTCAGATCTGTCGGTGGCGCGGGGATGGTGTTGTCAGCATCATAGAACCCGCTGTGCCAGCTGTCATGCTGGAACTGACGCCAGGGCATCTTCGCGGGGAAGGTACCCGCACCAAGGTCGTAGCAGTACACATATGGATTGAACATATCAGCGAAGACCATTTCGAGATGACCGTCACCGTCAAGCTCACCTATCGCAATATTGCCGTTGATCCCTCCGGCTACTTCCAGAGGGTATCCGGAACAGATGGAGCCGTCATGATTGATCGCATACACCTTGCCATTGGTAGTGCCCACAACGATCTCCAGCTCGAAGTCGCCGTCTATGTCAGCGACTGAAGGACCGCCATTGGCATAACCCTCAATGACCACCGGGAAGCCTTCCAACATCTCGTAATCGCTGCCCGACCAGCAGTACACCATCTCATCCTGCACCGCGGCAATGATATCAAGGTTCTCATCACCATCGATGTCGGCTATGGCGACCGGACCCGTCAGGAGGCCGTTGAAGCTCCAGCTATGCTCGATGAGACCCCTGTTGCCGTCAAGGACGTACAGGTTGCCATGGACCATCCCGGCGCCGACTATCACCTCATTGACCTCATCATTATCGACATCGGCCACTACCGGCGATGCCCAGAACCAGTCAGCAACATAGGGTGATTGCCATATCTCATGCCCGTCGGAGGGATCAAGCAGGTACACTGCACTGGAAGTCCGCATACTCTCAGAAGGAGCATCTCCGAACTCGTAACCGTAGGCGGTGCAGACTACTATTTCCGCTCCTTTATGTTTGGACGAAACATCCCCGATCGCCGCAGTGGAAATCACAGAGGCGTCACTCGACCCGAGTTCAAGGATCTTCTCCTAGGTCCGCTCGCCAGTGTGCTCGTACAGGAATACCTGGTGCTCAAGTGTCGTGGAGCCCGAGAGGTGACGGCACAGAACCATCTCAAGATGCCCGTCTCCGTCAACATCACCTACAGCCGGGGCGGAGTGGGCAGGATAGAATCCAGGATAGGACGCTGTGCCCATTTCTACGCCACCCTCCCACGCGAGCATGTCGGTGCCCGTTACGAATTCATGTGCGAAGCATCCCCAGGTGAAGACCGAGAGAATCTCCAGATCATCATCCTCGTCCAGATCGGCAAGTGTCGGTGAAGAGGTCATCTGGCCCGGGTAGATATCCCACCCGCCTGACTGCTGCGGCCATATACCCGGAACCAGCGAGCTGCCGTCGTCATCGAGGACGTACAGCCAGCCTTCATCGGTCTGAAGCACCACATCGAGGTCGCCATCATTGTCCAGATCGCCAAGGACAGGGGAACCGTATACCACATCATTCAGAGCGACAGGCCAGCCGGGTTGAAATCCCATAACCGAAAAACTGTGATGTATGTCACTATAGCGATTATCAACAGAGG
>JAOZQW010000303.1 GCA_029932015.1 Candidatus Fermentibacteraceae bacterium | reverse complement strand
TGCCGAATGCTTCTCCATCAGAAGCGCTTTCGACAGCTGAGCATATCAGGGACCTGATCTATCGAAATCCTTATCGCCGCGCCTCGGGGGAAGCAGACGAGGTATCGATGGATGAGGATCCCGATGTCGGTCCTGTCAGTCTCCCACTCCCGGTAACTGTATCGCTTGGTGTTAGCTGCTTTCCCGAGGTCCCGGGGAGTCAGCTGATGGTCTCTGCTGATCAGGCTCTTTACTCTGCTAAGAGAGAGGGGCGTAACCGGGCCGTGATGTACGAGCTGAAAGGTACCGACGATAGCCCTCCGGTGACTCTTGATGTGAGATTTCCTGCACCATCCTCTATCAGCGAAGGTAGTTTCATCATCCTGGCCAGATGGTTCAGGCACAGGGGAGAGCTCACCGAGATAGAGGCCAGAGAGATCTCGGACCCCGGAAGGGGTATTAGAGAAATTGCAGAAGGTCCGGTACCTCCAGGCGGACCCGTGACCGCAGAGATCCGTGGCAGGGTCACCGGTGTTGAGCGGCGGGGAAGCTCAACATTTTTCAGCTTTGAGGTTGAGGCGGAGGTGCTGAATCTGATGTTTCATCATCTGGAACTCCGCGGCCTGTGAACATCATCTTCCAGCGAATGGGATCGGTGACACGCAACGGGGTGCATGTCACGGGATCCCCACCATCTGGAACTCCGCGGCCTGTGAACCTCTTCCTGCATGAATAGGAAAATACGCTGCTCAGGCATCTGGACCGGGATTGGACCGCCATTGGGTTCAGCGGGACTGACCATAGAGAACGGCAGGATAACCGGGATCGATCCGCTCGGAGGTTCCAGTAAGGGGCCATTCGTCATTCCCTCTTTTATCGACGCTCATTGCCACTTCAGCTGGACTGGTCTCCAGGCCATATCCCTTGACCTCTCCGGCGTCAGTTCATCTGATGGAATGCTGGAGGCTCTGGCGGCTGAGTCAGCTGCCCTGCCGGCAGGATTGATCCTCAGGGCAGAGAAGATGGAGGAGATCTCCTGGGAGGTTCCGATCTTCCCTTCTCTGAGTAGTCTGGACGCAGTAACTGGAGACAGGCCGACCTTCATCAGAAGGGTCTGCGGTCACATGATCCTTGTGAACAGCGCTATGATGAATCTGCTTCCTGCTGAAAGTCCCGGCCTGGACAGATCGTCAGGTCTCATTCGTGAAGGAATTGCGCTTAAGATAGACAGGCTGTTCCCACCTGATCCCGAGACGCTCAGAAGGGCTTTCATTTCTGCCGAAAAGACCGCTCTATCCGCTGGAGTGACCGCAGTGGGCACCTTCGAGCCCATCTTCACCCTGGCTGCTCTGAGAGAAACCCCGCTTCACATCGCGCTGGCTGCTGGTGTGATAGCTGATGATCCTGCTGAACTCGAAGAGGTGCTGTCCAGTGACCGAACTCCCATTCCGAGGCTACTTGGTCTAAAAACCTTTCTCGACGGGTCCATCGGTGCAGGTACAGCTGCCCTGTCAGGAACCTATACTGATGGCTCATCTGCAATGCCGGTGATGTCAGATGAGGAGTTGACCCATACTATCCGCACGGCATCCGATCTCGGAATGGCGACTCTGGTCCACGCTATCGGCGGAAGGGCTCTGGATATGCTTGACAGGGTATGCCGTACCCTTCGTGAAACATCTCCGGCTGCCCTCTCTCCAGGTATACGGATCGAGCATGCAGAGGAGCTGCTCGGGGACTGGCCCGGTTCCTGGGATGCGACTGTTCACTCCTTCTGTATGCAGCCGAATTTCGTGAATAGATGGCAGATGGAGGACGGACTTTATCAGCAGATGATGGGTTCGAAGGCCTCCAGATCACTGAATCCCTTTGCCAGTGTTCTTGCGGGTGAATTTCGACTCGGATTCGGCAGCGACGGAATGCCGTTCGGTCCACTGCACGGACTTGCAGGCGCTACTTCCCATCCCGATCCTGTCCAGAGGCTTGACATAGGAACTGCACTTCATGCTTATACTCTAGGGGCCGCAGATATATGCGGTTTCATGGAACTTGCGACCCCTCTACGGAATGGCCGGACAGCCGACCTGGCCTTTCTGTCAGAGAGTCCCTTCGAGATCGGGAGCTGGGAGGAGACTGAATTGCTGGCGACAATGGTAGCCGGCGTTACGGTTTTCAAGGATCAGGAGGTACTTGATGTCCGGTCCGGTTCCGGGAACTGAGAGAGTTAACTGGAAGGATCCGCTTTCCGTCGGACACTTCCTTGTGAACAACGCCCTAATTGAAGATGCCGCGGCAGATGACGCCGCAACAGACTCGCTGGCTGAAAAGGGACTATCTCTGCAGTCATGCCGGTTGACGGCAAGGGAGGATCTTGTCGTAGCCGGATGGTTCCTCGTTGAGATCGTATTCGACAGGATATCCGTGATATGCGGGACCGCTCCAGTGGAGACGGAGCAGCTTATCCCGGATGGCTCCACAGCAAAGGCTGGTGAGACCATAGGCGAGATCAGAGGTGCCGTCAGCACGATACTGAGAGGTGAGAGACTTGCGCTGAACCTGCTGTGCAGGCTTTCAGGGATTGCCACCCATACGCGGATGTTTACACTTAGGGTTTCCGGAACAGGAGTGGAGATACTCGATACAAGAAAGACTACTCCATGCTTCCGTGCACTGGAGCGGTATGCAGTAAGAATGGGGGGAGGGGTCAATCATCGATTTGACCTGGCTGAAATGGCAATGATCAAGGACAATCACATTGCTGCGGTGGGTGGAATGGACGAACTGCGGAAGGTAGCGACTCGACTGAAAGCAGCGGGTTCCAGAATAGAGATAGAGATCGATTCTCTCGAGCAGCTGCCCTCCGTTCTCGAGATGGATCCTGACAGGATATTGCTTGATAATATGACGCCATCGGAGCTCGAAAAGGCGGTGGCGACCGCCTTGGGAAGCGGCTGCTACATGGAGGCTTCTGGAGGTATTACAATTGATAATCTCCTCCGAACAGCTGAGACCGGAATCGATGGCATCTCCTCGGGAGCGCTTACTCACTCGGCCGTCTGGGCGGATATAGGGTTTGACTGGAGCAGCAAATGAGCAGACTTGTACTTGATGTCGGGAATACGAGGACCTCAGTGGGTCTCTTCAACGGGGGACAGCTCGAGTCTCAGTGGCGTATTACTACTGCTCACTGGACCGCGGACGATCTCTGGGTGATACTCCGAACCCTTCTTGCGGAGGCTACTCCTGAGCTTCCTGATAGCGCAGCCTATGCATCAGA
>JAOZQW010000036.1 GCA_029932015.1 Candidatus Fermentibacteraceae bacterium | reverse complement strand
CATCGTAGATGTGTGTCCGAGTCGCGGGTCGATCCTGAGAAGACCCTCGTATTTCAGGGGATCAAGCTTGTGATACGGAAGCGCAACAAGTGTAAAATGTCTATCCGAGAACACGGTACTGCCGGCTGTAGCCTCATCCCATGGGCGAAACATATTGTCGGTGAACAGGGCTGTAAGAGCTCTGTCGGACACGACGTGAACGGGAAGGGCGTACTCGCTGTCGGCTCCGATCAGCCGGTCTGTAATGAAGACATCGGGTACAACAGCCAGTGAATCAAGTGCATCCTCGAAGACCATATCGAAAGTGCTCTCCGGAACCGGGATGTTGTTCGGGCTGCTCCAGTCGATGTTCTCCTCGCTGGAGGACCGTCTGACAATCACCGTATCCCTGGGGCTCCGGCCTGTGGATTCTGGCGGAGTCCATGTGGCAAGACAGCCGCAGGCGCTGACGAGAGCCTCTCCTCGGTCGACCGTGGCTCTGATCATCCCTTCGCGTGGCATATTCCGAATCACTCCGCCCCTGGTGTCGAGCATCTCCCATAGTTTCTTCTGAAGCATCAAACCGTACCTCCAATAGAATCCAATAGAATCGGATGATTTGAATTCGGGATTAGTACAATACTCTACACGAGCAGAACGGGCCACTGATCGACTTCTTTGAAGGGCACATCGCAGTGCTTATGTTCCGTACTGAATACATCAGGAGGTGATATACTGACGTCAAAAGGACCGTTATCCCGTCTCTCGGCGGAGAACGCCTGGTGCATCTATGACTGGGGCAATTCAGCTTTCGTCACCACAGTAGTTGCAGCGGTGCTCCCTGTCTACTTCGCTGAGACCATCTGCACATCTTCAGTCATCAACTGGTCCCTGATGGGGCGCACGCTCACAGCTTCCCCCACCTCACTCTGGGGTTACTCAATGGCCCTGGCTGCCCTGCTTGTCGCTCTCCTTGCTCCGATATTCGGCGCAGCTGCGGATGCCGGTGGCAGGAGGAAGCAGTTCCTGGGGGTGATGACAGGAGTGGGAGTTCTTGCTGCAGCACTGCTCTCTCTCACGGGGGCGGGTGATATATGGCCTGTGCTGGGACTGCTCGTGCTGGGGCAGATAGGGTTCGCCGGAGCAAACGTCTTCTACAACTCCCTTCTTGTTTCGACAGTACCCCCATCTCGAAGGGATCTGATATCCTCAAGAGGATACGCATTCGGCTATCTTGGGGGAGGCATTCTCCTTGCGCTGAACCTCCTCATGATCCGGAAGCCGGAGATGTTCGGTCTCGCAGATGCCGCAGAGGGTGTCAAGTACGCATTCCTCTCTGTAGCCGTATGGTGGGCGGTCTTCTCGATACCGCTCTTCATCAGAGTCCCTGAGGGACCTTCCGCCGGGGCACGATCCTTTGGCAGTTCACTTCGACATGGATTATCCACACTTGGATCGACCTTCAGGCATATCCGTTCGAGGAAGAATGTCTTCAGATTCCTCATCGCCTTCCTTCTTTACAACGATGGAATCCAGACAGTCATCATGATGGCCACAATATTCGGTAAAACCGAATTGGGATTGACCGCATCCGACCTTATCGGTGCCCTCCTTCTTACACAGGTAGTCGGGGTCCCCGGCAGTCTTGCCTTTGGCTGGGCAGCCAGACGATTCGGTGCGAAGCGAATGCTGTATGTTGGAATTTGTGCCTATCTGGGAATACTCCTTTATGCTTTCAAAATGAACACTGCGGCAGATTTCTGGCTCCTCGCCGGAACCGTAGGTCTATTTATGGGAGGTCTGCAGGCAGTGAGCCGAAGCTTCTTCTCGCGTCTCATCCCGCTGGATATGAACGCGGAGTATTTTGGCTTCTTTTCGGTCTCACAGCGCTTCGCAAGTATATTCGGACCTCTGATCTTTGCAGTGATAACAGATCTGACGGGCAGCTCAAGACTCTCGATACTCTCTCTGGCGGTTCTCTTCATCGCAGGGGGCGCTGTACTCAAGGCTGTGAAGGAACCGGGAAGCACTGAATGACAATACTGATTACGGCCTTCATCCTGCTTGCACTGGAGGAATTCCTCTACCGGTTCCACAGGGGTTCCTCTTACAGAGAGGCCGACCTCGCGGGTTCCTGGACGGACATCCCGAAAGAGAACATCGGCAGACCCTCCCTTTTCATGAGATGGGTCCGAATGGCTCAGCTCATATGTTTCGGTGTGATCTTCGCCATTATCGCAACATCTGCCGGCTTCGGAATACTGCTTACCGTTTCCGGTCAGCTTTCGGGGCTCCTGCTCCTGCTCCAGATGGCCAGGATACTCACCCGGAAAGTGATCAATCAGTATTCGGTTCTATTTGCTGCAGTTATCCTCCAGGCCTTCCTTCTGTTGCTTCTCATCATTTACGGACTCGATGCCGGTGGGCAGCTCATTCCTTCGGACAGATCTATGGACTGGCTCATGTCGGCACTTGCATTCACCGTTCTTTTCCAGCTTTCGGTAGCCTTCTCCTTCTCCTGCACATACATTATCCGTTACTTTTCGGTCGAGAGTTCACCTCTCTTTTTCTCCATGCCTCCTCTGGCATTCTCGGAGTTCTGGTCGAGAAGGCTCGTCAGAACAGGCGCCTGCACATCAGTTCTGACGATGCTCCTCCAGGCAGTCCTCTTCGTATACACCGGTTATCCAGTTGGTTCCGTTCTCCTTCAGATAGTATTGGTGGGTATCCTGATAGCGGCACTGCACGAATTCAGCAACAGGAGGAGGCTTCACCATCCAGTTGCGATGACTCTAACGATCCTGGCCTGGCTGCTGAACATGGTCTGGGCACTTGCAGGATTTTCAGCGACAAGTGCCAACTGGTTTGCCTGATAAAACCCTCCTCGTTCAGCTCCCTCTGAATCAGCAGGCCCCGCTCGAGCCCACCGGTAACACGCCGCTGGCCGGGGCAATGCTTGTAGCAGCCTCCGGCTTGGATAACGTATCCATCCTCGATCAGAATACTTCAGATCTTCTTGGAGACAGGGCTCTGGTCGAGAGCATAGTTTCTCTCTCCCCGGACAGGATCGGCTTCACCCTCTATTGCTGGAATGTTGAACGGACTCTCCGGCTGGCCGGTGAGCTGAACAACCTGATGCCCGGAGTGGAGCTGATGGCCGGAGGCCCCGAGGTTACAGAGGACAATACCTGGCTGCTGGAGAACAGCATATTCGACATCATGCTTGCCGGAGAAGGCGAGCCGGTGGCTGCACAACTGTTCGGACCCTCTTTCAAGACCCTGCAGTCTGGGCAGATGAGTCCAATACAAAAGAGCAGTTCAAACCTGCCGCCGGGCACCTGGCCAGATCCATACCTGTCAGGGATACTGGATCCAGCTGCAGGTGAGCCGGTTCTGATCGAAACGATACGGGGCTGCCCCAGTTTATGCGGATACTGCGCATACAGGAGAAGCCATCCTCTCCAGAGGGTGATGCCGGCAGAGGATGCCCTCAATCTGCTCCACGAACTGAGTGAGGCTGGAGCTGAGGAGATGATCTTCCTTGACCCGACATTTAACGCCCGGCCGGACCTCGAATACCTCCTGAGGGGAATGCGGGACGTTCCTCTCAAGTGTTTTGGAGAGATGAGGGGTGAGACGATAACCGCAGAACTTGCAGCGGCAATATCCAATGCTGGTTTCTCCAGTGTCGAGATCGGGCTCCAGTCCATCAACCCTGAGGTCCTGCAGCGCTCAGGGAGGTTCGGAGACCCCATGGCTGTCCTTCGCGGAGCTGCCATGCTGAGATCTGAAGGGGTGATCCCGGTGCTTGATCTCATCCTGGGACTGCCCGGTGATACACCTGAGGGAGCTATCAGAGCAGCAGAGGTTATCAGGGAGATGGACTTGCATGAAAGTGTACAGGTCTTCCATCTTGCCATGCTCCCTGGTACGGAATCGGGCAGCCATTCCAGAGAGACGATGCCCCTCCCCCCCTACTATCGCTTCAGACCCCCTGAGATGGGGGGATGGGCTGAAACCAGGGAGACTATAGCCGACATTCTGGGATACGATCTGGATCTCGCTCCGAGACCCCTGCTGTTCGAGGGCTGGCCAGGGACAATTAAGGTAGACCTTGATTCTGCTCATGAACAGCCACTCCCGGATATACCATCTTACAGGCATTCAGTTCTCAGAGTACGCTCCAGGGATCTCTGGGAAAAGAGGAATCTCATCTTCGCAGCAGTTAAACGCAGAATCGATGAGGAACCGCACTGTATCCTGGATATTGTGCTTGAAGCTGAAAGTACCTTCCCTATCGATCTGATCTCAGCGATAAGAAGACTCTCAGAGCCCAACGACTACTCCAGCAGAGCTGCATCCGCTCTGGCCAGAGATGGCAATCTCAGAGTATCTGTTCTTATCGGGAATTGGAGGGGAATGGCGATTGACTGGATGACAGCCATTTCAGTTGAATGTCCTCTAATCCTTGATGTTCAGTATCCGGGTGAACTCCCCTCGCATCTTCTGGAAGCGGGCGCCCTGGTCAGACTCGATGGAGATGACTGTGAGCTCGATATCCTTGAACACTCCGTCCCTTCTCCCCATCAGCTGCTCTTCACCAGCAGGATCATGGAGGAGAAGTGGAGCATCAGAACGCTGGGAGCTCTCTGCAATTGACAGCATAGCTTCAATTCTCTATTCAATAAGCAACAATCCGTTTCTGACTGATTCTGTGTTCATGAAGGGGAGAGCATGAACAAAATTGTAGTTCATTATTCTGATGGCAAAATACACAAGGGTTTCACACGGGATTTTGTACCAACCAGGAGCGTCTTCCATCTGATATCTACAAAGGATCAGACTAAACAGATCCCTGTCAACATCGCCAAACTCAAGGCTGTATTCTTCGTGAAGGATTTTCGGGGAGATCCACACCACATGAGCACACCCGGATTTGATTCATCCCTGCGTGTGTACGGGAAGAAAGTGAAGGTAACGTTCAAGGATGGTGAGGTATTCTACGGCATCAGTCAGGGGTATCATCCTGAGAAGAAAGGGTTCTTCATGATTCCTGGAGACCCTGAATGCAACATCATCAGAGCTTATGTAGTCAATGAATTCGTAGAGAGCACGGTATTGCTCTGAGTTGCCTGATAAACTGAGGTAAGCGACCGCACAGTTATCCGTGCGGTCGTTCTGTCATTTGGGCTGAACCTCTGATAAGCCAAGAACTCTCAGTGATTGCTCCTTCTCTGGCTCTTGAGAACAGGACGTTTTCTATCGAAGGCCACCGGTACCCTGCCCTCTTCAATATGCAGGACCTCACGGCCTTCTTTATGCCCGGCCTCAAATGCCTTGAGATTCAGATCAACGAATCTCTCAGGAACTGTCTCACGAATGACTCGAACCCATGTTTCGAGATCAAAGAGCCTTCCCAGTGCAGCCATCATACCCAGCGCCATGATATTGGCAACGACAGGAGTCTTGAAAAGCTCAATACTGACATCAGTCAGGGGAAAAGCGTAAACATGTCCCTCGGGGATCTGGTTAACGAACGAAGAGTCCAGAAGGAGAAATCCATCCTCCTTGACCTCCCAGGCGAACCTGTTGGCACTTTCCTGGTTCAGAGCAAGAAGGATGTCCAGATTCCTGCAGTTGGGAAATAGGATCTCATTCCTGGATAGGATCACATCCGTCCTGCTGGACCCTCCCCTGGCCTCGGGTCCATAGCTCTGTGTCTGACAGACATTGTAGTCCGCCCGGATGGCAGCCTCGGAAAGGACTCTACCGGCAAGGCCGAGTCCCTGGCCGCCGGCACCAGAGAGCCTTACTTCGCAGTACTTCCTCATTGCATACCCCCCGCTGCTTCCTCGACTGAAGCGCACAAAGCGTTGTACCGTTCCATATAGGATCCGATGTTCCTGTCAACGAATATCCCTCTCAGGGTCTTTCCTTCGACTTTGTCGGGATCCATCTTCGCTGCCTGCCCCTGGGTGATCGTGTTGTCCTTCAGCAGTTTCATCATTTCAACAGGACCGCCGAGTCTGTTGGCTCTTCCGAAGTTTGTAGGACATGGAGCGAGCACCTCGACGACACTGAATCCCTTCCTGTCAAAGGCTTGCTTGAGCAGACTGTCAAGTTCGATGATGTGGTAAACTGTTCCACGGGCGACAAAATTGGCCCCCGCTCCCTTCATAAGCTCACAGATATCAAAACTCGGCTCGATCATTCCGTAGGGAGTAGTAGCCGTTTTTGCGTCGATCGGTGTGGTCGGGGAGAACTGACCGCCAGTCATGCCATAGTTATTGTTATTCACAATGATGGCTGTGATATCCATGTTCCTTCTTGCAGCATGGATAATGTGATTCCCGCCGATCGCCAGCGAATCACCGTCACCCATGACCGCCATGACCTTCAGGTCGGGATTACCCATCTTAACACCCGTGCCGAAGGCAAGAGCCCTGCCATGGGTAGTGTGCAACGTGTTGAAGTCAACGTAAACAGGCATACGTGAAGTACACCCGATGCCTGAGACCATCACAATGTCATCCTTCTTCCACCTCAGGGCATCAATCGCCCTTATGATGGAGCCCATAACTATCCCAATGCCGCAGCCGGGACACCACACATGAGGGAAACGCTTGCTGGACCGGAGGTACTTGTACTCGTAGGGAAGGGGCTTGGGCATCACATCACCTCCATCACGGATGCAACGATCTCCTCAGGTGTTATCTCGTAACCGTCCACACGGTGCAGAGGTATTACGCGAACTTCATCGCTCGTCATCCTCTCGACCTCGTGAATGAGCTGTCCCTGATTGAGCTCCGGGACGAGAACAACATCCTTGTCATCAAGACACTCCTTGACTGTCCGGTCCGGGAAAGGCCAGATCGTCACCGGCCTGAATACTCCGATCTTCTTCCGCTTCTTCTTGAGCAGCTCCTGGGCAGCGAGAGCTGATCTGTAAACAGAGCCATAAGCAAAGACTACGACCCTGCTATCCTCAACATCATGCATTCTGACATCCTCGAGCTTATCGAGATGCCTGGTTATTTTATGCTTGAGTCTTTCCATCTTCGCATCGACCTCCGGCTTTCTCCTTGTGGGGAAACCATGAGTGTCGTGAGTAAGACCAGTGACATGGAACCTGTATCCACTGCCGAAACTGGCCATGGGCGAGATGTTTGTGGGCGTGGGATGATAGTGCTCATACCATTCGACCGGGACGTCAGGTACGGGCTTGGGTACGATCTGAACACTATCCTCTGCCGGGAAGGTCACACGTTCACGCATATGGCCGATGATCTCATCGGGCAGCAGTATGACAGGAGTCCTGAATTCCTCAGACAGGTTGAAGGCTCTGATAGTGAGTTTGAAGCACTCTTCGACGCTGCAGGGTGCAAGGGCGATCACAGGATGATCACCATGAGTGCCCCACCTCGCCTGCATAATGTCACCCTGGGCGGTCTGGGTCGGCAGTCCTGTTGAAGGGCCTGATCTCATGACGTTGACAAGCACAAGCGGAACTTCAGCCATGCAGGCATAACCGAGGCCTTCCTGCATCAGACTGAAACCAGGACCGCTCGTTGCTGTCATGGACTTCGCACCCGCAAGTCTGGCGCCGATCAGGGCGCTGATACTGGCGATCTCATCTTCCATCTGTATCCAGGGTTTGCCCAGCAGAGGCATATATCGGGCAAGCAGTTCGGCTATTTCTGTTGATGGTGTGATGGGATAACCCGCAAAGAATTCGATATTTGCTGCTACAGCTCCGAGGGCGACGGCCTCATTACCCTGAATAAGTTTTGTTTCACCCCATGGTACAATCATCCCTTATCACCTTCTCCCACGGCGTCGGACTCAGATGGAAGGGTCTCCTGCTTCTCATCAACTCGTCCGTTCTCATCAGCGATACCGATTGCAAAATCGGGACATCTCCGGGCGCACAGGTAGCACCTGACACATCTCTCAGGATGTGCGACCACAGCCTTCTGCCCCTTCATCTCAAGAACCTGCTTGGGGCAGAAAGCTACGCATATCCCGCATCCCTTGCACCACTCAGGAAAAACATGGATAAAACTTGCATCCGTTTTATCCACAGCAGTTTCCTTATTCCCTGAGGTTTTCTTTACTGGTGAGATGTCCTTGGCCATGGCACCTGTACCTCCAAAATCCATCCAACAGGAGCGAACCGCGAACAGGAAGAGGCAGGATCACCGTCCTGCCTCCCCTTCGTCACGGTCCAGATCATCAGTCTGGCGTTATTTCGTATACGGCTTCAATATTTCTGTCAGGTCCGGACTCCCTATCTCCTGCAAGTCATATGAGACTCTGACCACAGGCTTGTTTATCTTGATTATCCTGGTGAGATCAATGGGCGTCGCAATGACAACAGCATCGCATTCCGCAGCATTGATGCTCTGCTGAAGGTCCCTCATCTGATCCTCACCATAACCCATTGCGGGAAGGACGAAGGCCTCTTCCACATCACCGTAGTACTTGTCGAAGGTCTCGATTATGGAGCCTACAGCATAAGGCCTGGGATCAACGTAATCCTCAGCGCCGAAACGCTCAGCTGCTACGAATCCTGCTCCGTACTCCATCTCTCCATGGGTAAGCGTGGGTCCGTCCTCGACAACGAGTACGGTCTTACCGGTTATCACGGAGGGGTTATCAACGGAGACCGGACTGGCAGCGTCCACGATTATCGCTTCAGGATTGACGGCTCTGACATTCGACCTGACCTCATCGACATCTTCCGGATACGCGCTGTCGATCTTGTTGATAACTACAACATCAGCGAGCCTGAGGTTTGTCTGCCCGGGGTAGTAGGAGATCTCATGGCCCGGTCTGTGAGGATCGACTACAGTGATTGTGAGGTCTGGAAGGTAGAAAGATGTATCATTGTTGCCGCCGTCCCAGAGGATGATATCAGCCTCCTTCTCGGCCTCTCTCAGTATTGCCTCATAGTCAACTCCGGCAAAGACAACTGTGCCACGGTTGATGTGCGGCTCGTACTCTTCCATCTCCTCGATGGTGCATTCGTGCTTCTTGAGATCTTCGATAGTCTCAAACCTCTGCACTCGCTGGGCGACAAGGTCGCCATATGGCATCGGATGTCTGATGGCTACTACCCGCTTGCCAGCAGCCTCAAGCACCTCGATCACACGCCTTGTGGTCTGGCTCTTGCCGCAGCCGGTTCTGACCGCACATATGGCTATTACCGGCTTGGTGCTCTCGACCATCGTCCGCTCGGCACCAAGAAGGATGAAGTCCGCGCCAGCGGCGTTCACCTTGGAGCAGAGCTCCATGACAGAACTGTCCGGAAGATCGCTGTAGGACATCACGCAGAGTTCGATCTCCTGCTCGGCAATGATAGAAAGGAGCTCACTCTCAGCACGGATTGGGATACCATCGGGATAAAGGTCTCCAGCCAGCTCAGCGGGATACTTCCTCCCGTCGATATCCGGGATCTGCGTAGCAGTGAAGGCAACGATGTCATAACTGGGGTCGTTCCTGTAGACAACATTGAAGTTGTGGAAGTCTCGCCCGGCGGCTCCCAGTATAAGTGTTCTGATCTTGCTCATCATTTGTCCTTTCCGCAAGATGTGAACTGCTTGCGGGAAAGCATCGGCGAACCTGTCTGGTTCGGCCTCTCCCAAGTGAAACCGGTCAGTGTATGGACCGGAGAAGTTCTGTAAATCTCACCACCCGAATGTACTTTGTCAACTCATTGCCTGCTAAGTGATGTCATCCGTCCCGTGCCAGAATCCACCTCCGAGCAGAGACTGAGCCACGTTAGTCAGGTGGTCACCGATACGTTCGCAGTAGTCAATGAAATCGAGCAGTACAAGACCGGTCATGTCTCCAAGGCGCTCTTCCCTGTTCAGGGACTCGGCATAAAGACGCTTCGCCCTGTCCTCAAGGGAATTGATCCTCTCCTCATAGGCAAGCACGGATCTTGAGGCTTCCCTGTCATGAGTGGCAAGAGCCTTAACAACCTCCTCGAACATACCATGCACAAGAGCAGTGACCTCCACGGCAGCCTCTGGAAAGAAGCCGCTCTGTTTGGTAATATCTCCCTTTATCCTGTCCCTGGCCTCCACCATGTTGACAGCATGATCGGAGACTCTCTCGATATCGTTGATGCTATGAATGATAACGGGCAGTTTGAGTGAGAGTTCCTGATCAAGGTCACGCTGGAATAGCTTTGATGCATAGATGGTCATATCACGCTGCATGTAATCGACTCGATCCTCCATTGACATGATCTTCTCTGGTCTGGATGCCCCCGTAAGGAAATATTTAGTTGCGAGAGACACCGTATCGCCTGCGTAGTCGGCCATTTTGACCAGTTCGCGCTCCAGGTTATCAATGGCAAGTGCTGGAGAATCAAGAAGGTGGTCATCCAGATGGAGCTCGATCTCCTCGGAGACCTCCTCCTTCCTGTCAGGCACGATCCACCTGCATACCCTCGCCAGCAGTGGGACGAGAGGCAGGAATATCAGGGCATTGAACAGATTGAAGATACTGTGCGCGTTGGCCACCTGACGGAGAGAGTCTCCTGATGTAGAACGAAAGAAGTTCAAAACAAATCCATTCGGATTTGCGATGAGAATCCCCATATATACAGCACCAAGTACGTTGAACATCGTGTGCGCCATGGCGGTCTGCCGCGCAGCCCGACTACCCCCTATCGCTGAGAGCTGAGCAGTTACTGTTGTTCCGATATTGTCACCGAGTACGAGATAGACCGCTCCCTGCAGACTTATCAAACCTGCTCCGGCAAGGGTCATAGTAAGTCCCACGGTTGCACTTGAACTTTGTATGATGGCTGTGAGCAGAGTCCCGGCAAAGATCGCCAGCAGGGGATTGCTGGAGAAGTTCATGAAGAATTCCTTCACCGCCATGCTGGATTTGAGGGGTTCGAGAACTCCCTTCATAAGTGTCATTCCCAGGAAGATCATGCCAAGACCGACAAGCGCGCGTCCCCAGAACTGAGTCCTCCTGTTCCTGGCGAAGGCAAGTAGTGCGAAGCCAACTGCGATCATCGGGAAGGCATATGTCATGACTTTGAAAGCGATCAGCTGACCGGTGATCGTCGTTCCGATATTGGCGCCGATGATCACACCGACTGCCTGCCTCAGGACCATCAGCCCAGAATTGACAAAACTGACCGCAATTACGGATGTGGCGCTGGAACTCTGAATTACTGCTGTCACCAGAGCTCCGGCCATAAGACCGAGCAGCCGGTTATCGGTCATCCTCTTCAGGATGCTTCTCATCCTGTCGCCTGCAACACGCTGGAGTGATTCAGACATCATCCGCATCCCAAGCAGGAAGATCGCCAGACCACCGATGACCTGGAATAATATCTCCTTGAGATCTATCCCAAGAGCTGAGTAATCAGCACAGAACTCGGATCCATCAGGGAGAAATGCAACACCCTCGACCACGTTGTTGTGAGTCTCGTTACCCAGTTTCAGGGATACTGCTGCCACTCCATCGGCTCCAGTGGTGAGCCTGAGTCCGTCAATATCACCGGAAGAAGTATCGCCTTCCAGAATAACCGGATCTGTGCCGGTGAAGGGAGCAGTGATCGATCCCTCCTCCGAATCAACTGCAAAATCGACGGGAACACCTGGGACTGGATGACCAAGTGAATCATAAACGGTAATGGAGAACGGATCATCAAGTATCGACCCAACACTTCCGTGCTGAGATTCTCCAGATACTTCAACCGTGTAACCACTTGCAATAGAAAGTGATAGAGATAAAAACAGGACTGCGAGAGTTGATCGCATCACTGATCCTCCATTTAGCTCAAAGTAAGATATGCAGAAGTTGGAAATATACGAATTCGCAGCGTATTGACAAAACTGTTGCGCAGGCTCTTCATCAGTTATTTTATGTGTTATGAAAGTACTCAGTGGAATCCTAAGAAGCTTCAGATTCAGGTCCTGGACGAAGAACCTGATTGTCTTTGCCGCCCTCCTGTTCGCCAGGCACTGGCAGGACTCACACGCTATCGTCATGACCGTCCTCGGCGCTCTCGGCTTCTGCCTTCTCTCCAGCGCGGTCTATCTCTTCAACGACATCGCCGACCGCGAGCGGGACAAATTCCATCCCGAAAAGAAGAACAGACCCATCGCATCCGGGAGTCTTAAAGTATCTGTAGCCGCAGTTACAGCCGTTGTTCTTGCTGCAGGTGTTCTCGGACTCTCCTGGGTGTTTACACCGAACTACGCCATCATTGTCAGCATCTATCTGGTCATGCAACTTGCATACTCGTTTAAACTGAAGCATGAAGTGATACTGGATGTGCTGATAATCGCACTGGGATTCGTCCA
>JAOZQW010000302.1:1039-3276 GCA_029932015.1 Candidatus Fermentibacteraceae bacterium | reverse complement strand
TTTTTTCTCATGCTGATGCTGCAGCCTCTAGCTGACTGGACAGCAAAAAGGGTGGACTCCTTCCTTTTCAGGTTCAAGGCCCGTTTAGGCAGGAAGCACAAGAGTGAGGAATCAGCCCTGGCAAAAGCCTTCTCGATCATTCTTGTGTTGCTTGTATTCGCTATTCTGTCATTCGGTATATACGTTCTCATCCGCGGGCAGATCACGCTCATACTCAGTAAACAGAGTGAGATAATCAACAATATCTTTGAACCGATAAAGGACTGGATGACGAACAGCGGTCTCTTCGGTGATGCTGATGCTGTTGCAGCTCATCTCAACAGCCTTGCTGAATCAGCTCTCTCAATCGCTCCAAGTGCAGCACTGCCCATAGTATCCGTGGTATTCACATTTGTCATGATACTCTTCCTGACTACATTTCTGCTCATCGGAAGGAGGAACCTCGAGAAGAATCTCGAGAACAACTCGCAGTATGCCAGGATTGAGCATATCGTCGGAAGGGTGGAAAGCAACACCAGGAAATTCATTCTGACTAAAATTATTACCAGTCTGATGACCGGCCTCGGTGTAGCTGGTGGACTCGTTCTTTTCGGATTTCTGGACCTGCAGGATGCCATCATCTGGGGTTCGGTCTATTTCGTAATGAACTTCATCCCCATTTACGGTTCGATGATAGCCGGCGTAGGGACGATCCTATATACAATGGCCATTTACGACCCTAACAACTTCCTGAGTGCCTGGCCGGTGATACCGCTCGTGATGATAATCAATATTTCCGTTTCCAATGGCATTGAGCCCAAACTCATGCAGAAAACATTACCGATAGGTTCCGTGACCGTCCTCTTCGTTGTCATCCTCTGGGCGTGGCTCTGGGGTCCCTGGGGCATGTTCCTCGCAGTACCCCTTACAATAATATTCAAGGTGATGCTCGAAGAGATCAGAGGAACAAAATACTGGCTCTGTGTACTTATGGAGACATGACCGACTGGAGTTGATATGAGATATAGAGTCCTGCTGTTCACTGTTCTTCTCTTCTGCGTCGCTCCATCCATAGCGGAGACAACCGCTATCTGGACCTCACCAGTGCCCATGCCACTGGTCAGCGAGAGTGAATACGGTCAGTATTTCATGCTTGAGGGTTCCTCCAACTCCGGAAGACCAGGGGACCCTTCAATCCCCATGGTTCCGGTACTCATCATCATTCCAGCCGGCGCCATAGTCGATTCGGTTACAGTTGAGATCACTGAGACCATTTCGATGCCCGATGCATACGATATCAAGCCCATCCAGGCTGGAGTGCCTCTGTCACTGCCGGAAGACTTCTCTCCAACGCCACGAAGGCTCGAGGCATATCAGGCAGATTCGAGCCCAGCTACAGCTCTTCTCCAGGGACAGGGCGGACTGATGGGACTTAATGTCGCTGAGATAGTCCTCAGGCCGCTTGAGTGGAACCCTTCAACTGGAAGAGCTCTCTACCACAGGTCCATGCTCCTTACAGTCCACCATCATCCGGGCACGGCTGCGCCTGCTCCCATCGCAAGGGGTTCCGAGGGCTCGCGGCTGGTCATGTCTCTTGCCAGGGCAATGACCCTGAATCCGGAGAGCGCACCTCAGCAGACAACTACACAGCTTCCGGCATCGGAGCTTCCGTGGGGAGAGTATCTCATTGTCACCACTGATGATCTGGCCCCTTCATTCGAGCCACTTGCCGAATACAAGACACTGAAAGGCATTCCGGCGTCGATAGTGACGATGGAATACATATCGGACAGATATGCTGGAGTAGACGAGGCACAGAAGCTTCGGTTCTTCCTTAGGGACATCTACGATGCAACCCCTCCAACATGGGTTCTTCTCGGGGGCGACACACCTGCAGTACCTCACCGCAACTGCTGGGCTACCGCAGAAGGATACACAGGCAACCCTGCCGCCGATATCTACTTCCAGGATATGAATGACACGGCGGTTGGTGCTGACAGCTGGGATGCCAACTGCAACGGTATCTGGGGCGAGTTATCCGGTGATATCATGGACTATCATCCTGATTACATTATAGGCAGGGCTTCTGTGGAGAATGCGGCACAGGCTGATATCTTCGTCTCCAAGGTTATGGCTTACGAGAATCCCAGTCTAAGTGATTCGAGAGATACAGACCCATGGTTCACCTCCATGGGATTCACCACTGAGGTTCTCTGGAGCAGTCCGTACTGCCCCGGCAGTGCAGGCAAGGAGAAAGT
>JAOZQW010000302.1:0-1029 GCA_029932015.1 Candidatus Fermentibacteraceae bacterium | reverse complement strand
ACCAGTTCAGTTCCAGCCCGTGATCAAGCACTACGAGAGTGCGGGAAGCCAGAGTCAGAGCCTTACAATGGCCATGCTTAACGCAGGTATGCAGTTCGTAAACCATGCCGGACATGGCAGTACAGGTGGTGTTTCAATAGGCAGCGGTTACCTGGACACAGGTAATTTCATGGGACTCTCAAATATCTCTGCACATGGCAGAGTGAGTATCTGGAATACACTTGCCTGCAATTCAGGGGGGTTTGATCAGGGTACCTGTCTTGCCGAGTCATGGATACGATCTCCCGGCGGCGGCGGCTTCTGCATGATGAATACCCGCTATGGATGGGGCGAACCCTCAGAGCCTGGGAATCGATGGAGCGATCTAGTTGATCAGGAGTTCTTTGCGAAGTTCTTCACAGAGGATCTCTATCATCTCGGGGTGGCACACGCCATGGCCTGGGATGAGTACCTGCCTCTGATACCCTCCGACTCACATTACGACTGGATAGCCAAGTCGATAACTCTCTTCGGTGATCCCGAACTCCCAATGTGGCTCAATCCTCCGGATGGAGATATTCAGATTGACGCTCCTTCAGAGCTCGAAACAGGTCAGAATACGATAACAGTGACCATAGAGGAGGACTCAGGCCCGCTCGAGGGCGCAAGGGTCTGTCTCATGCAGGGTGAGTGGGACTCACCTGATCTCTACGAGGTTGCCTACACTGATGCCTCTGGGCAGATCACGGTCACTGTGACAATTAGCGAAGCTACCAACATCGTTTACTTCACAGCATGGAGCAGGGACCATTCAGCGGTAACGATCGAAGTACCGGTCTCTTCCACCGGTATCTCCGAGCTTCCCATGCCGCTCACCACGCCATCACTGCTTCTGACTCCTAATCCTGCACGCTCCTCAGCAAACATCGCATGGATATCCGATGTGGAAATGGTAACAGTATCTGTATGGGACCTATCCGGCAGATTGCTGATGAGCACGCCTGCAGGGATGCCGGGCACAGGATCCATGATATGGGATCTTGTCGGTGT
>JAOZQW010000301.1 GCA_029932015.1 Candidatus Fermentibacteraceae bacterium | reverse complement strand
TGTATGGCCTGCTTATCATGACAAATATCGGTTTATCCTCCCCGGCTTCACTCATTGCTGCCCTGCCGATCTCCAGAAGACCTTCGGAAAAGCGGCGGTAGGCGTCGAGGGCAGACCCGCAGGCGCTCTCTGCATCTCTGCGGTCTACCCCCATAGGTATCACCATGTCGGTCAGCCCCTTCATCCATTCCCTGCCGGGAAGAGAGAAGTCCAGCACAGGATTGAGCAGACCGGCTTTACACCCGTTCGAAAGACCCAGCCCCGAGTCGATGATGTAAGGGGAGCCTTCAATATAAGGACAGTTGTATGACTCGGTAAAAGCACCTGCGGGGAAGGATTTAAGTATGGATGGCAGGAAGATATAGTCAACGTCCCTTTCTTCCAGCAGATCAAGCACGTGACCATGCGCAAGCTTGACCGGGAAGCAGGTCTCTGCGGCTACACTTTCAACTCCTGAGTGTATCAGCCTGCCGGTGGATGCACCGCTGATGACCACATCAAAGCCGCACTCTTCAAAGAAGGTTCTAAAAAGTGGGAAGAGCTCCCAGAACCAGAGTGCTCTGGGAATTCCGATCCTGGATCTGTCAGTCCGGCTGGAGGGTGCGTAATCATCAAGGAGGAGAGCTGTTCTCGCAGTGAAGCAGTTCAGTCCTCCCTCAACTGCAGTTGATATCCCGCCAGTCTCGTATTTCTCGCATCTGCCGCCGTAGAAGAGCTTTCTCCCATCCTGCAGTACGATCCTGTGAACATCGCACATGTTTGAGCAGCTTCTGCAGGTGAAGGTCTCCTGCGTGTATGCTTCCTCTGCCAGTCCGAAACCCTTGAAAGTGGATGGACCCTTTGACATTTCCTCTTTTGCAAGAAGCGCCGCTCCAATGGCCCCGGTCACGTGATGGTTCGACGGGATAGTTACTCTGCTCTCCCCTAAGATCGCAGCGAAAGCGGCAGCCACACCGCTGTTGAAGGCTGTCCCTCCCTGAAAAAATATCCTATCCCCGATACGCCGCTCACCAACAACTCTGTTCAGGTAGTTCCTTACTATTGAGTAGGACAGTCCAGCTGCAAGGTCATCAACAGTGGCTCCGTCGGACTGGTGAGAAACGACATCGCTCTCCATGAAAACCGTACACCTCTCGCCCAGAGCGCATGGACCGGAAGCATCCAGAGCCATCGGCCCGAACTCACGCAAGTTCAGACCGAGCTTATCCGCCTGTTCCTCGAGGAAGGAGCCTGTTCCCGCTGCGCATACTTTGTTCATCTCAAAATCCACGACCCTTGCGTTATCAAGGGAGATGTACTTGGAATCCTGTCCGCCGATCTCGAAGATAGTATCCACTTCGGGATCTATCTCGACCGCGGCTCTGGCCTGGGCGGTTATCTCGTTCCTGACAACATCTGCACCAGTGAAATCACCGATCATGTACCTTCCGGAGCCAGTTGTCCCGAGTCCAAGGACCTCTCTATCCGGACCCAGAGCAGATGCAAGCTCGGCAAGTCCCTTCTTAACAGCTTCAAGCGGTCTTCCGCCGGTCATCAGGTACTCAGATGCCATCAGCACTCCGCTATCTGAACCGATGGCAACAAGGTTTGTGCTGATTGAACCAACGTCTATTCCGATGTAGACCGGCTCATCCAATTTGGATACGGGATCATGCAGTACTGGCATCTGAATGGCCGAATCCCGCAAAACGGGCAATGGTTTATCGGTACTTTCTGGAGAGACGGATTTCAGGAGTCGGTCGGTGTAATTGTCCGGAAGGAGTTGCTGTTCGCCTTTCCTTGAGATGAGAACCGCTCCCGCAGCTACAAGCATCCTGAAATGATCCGGAACCATCATTTCAGTGTATTCCTCACCCAGAACCTCTCGGAAGGCTCTGACCATTCCTGGATTCGCCGCAACCCCACCAAGGAAGGCCACCGGCGGTCTGAAATCTCTGCCGGATGCGATTGAGCTCTTGAAGTTACGTGCAACTGCAAAACATAATCCGGCAACTATATCGGAGACTGGAGTACCTATCTGCTGGAGGTGTATCATGTCAGATTTCGCAAATACACTGCATCTTCCGGCGATTCGCGGCGGCTCAGCACAGCTGAGAGCCAACTCACCGAGTTCCTCAGGCTCAAGCCCCAATCTGCCGGCCTGCTGGTCAAGAAAGGAACCGGTTCCCGCAGCACAGACCGTATTCATGGAGAAATCATCGAATACAGGCTGTCCTGCCTCCCTCCTGAACAGAAGGAGTTTGGAATCCTGACCACCCATCTCAATGACGGAACTAACGTCTGGGCAGAATACCGGTATGGCACCGGCAAGTGCGACGACTTCGTTGCAGGACTCTATCCCGGCCGCCTCTGCGGCCAGTCTCGATGAACTTCCGGTGAAGGCGACCGGCATTCCCTGCCAGTCACCTAATTCGGTGAGTATGGCGTGCAGAACCTGCACCGGCTTGCCATGGTGCCTCCGGTAGATCGAGTGGATAATGCGGTCCCCCTCCATAAGGACGACCTTTGCGCTGACGGAACCTATGTCGATACCCAGTCCCCTGCGCATATGCATTCTCAGACGCTCCCACTCGTGTATGTGACTGAATCAATAAATCTATGCATCAGAAGTGATAGGAGATCGATAGTTCCGCATCACCAGTTGGAATATAGAACACCATAACTGAAGCCGACTCGGCTTCCTCCACCAGCGCGGCTTCAAATCTGAAGTCCTCACCGGCTGCGGTCCATCGAAGGATGGCTCTTTCAGCACTCTCCAGTTCCTCGATCCATTCAGCACTCGATCCGCAGGCGAGACTCTCGACTGTAAATGTATCCGGGCCGATGGTTAGTGCAATACTGGAAAGAACAGCTTGAGTCCCGTTTGTTATTATCAGATCTGTAGCAGTGTCCTCTGTCCCTCCGCAGCCTGTGAGCAGAGAACTCGCTAAAGACAATATGTATACAAAAATAAATCTGCTTCTCATGCCGCTCTCCATTTATGGGAAATGTGCGGAACCACTTATCATCTGCAGTGTTTCAAGAGAGCAATTATACACTCTGGGATGCCTTCGGTGGTAGCCTTCAAACGGCACATCGCAGCAGTTACGGGGTTTGACTCCAATTTGATCTGAGCGGATATTACCTTGGGAGGAAACAGAATTACAAAGAGAACTGCTCAGGGAATCGTCAACGGGCGGATCCCTATTCTGATAATAGTTATCCTTGCGCTTGCTGCTCCCGTCTCCGCCTATATCGGTCCAGGCGCGGGTTTCGGTATCGTCACGTCTTTTCTCGTATTC
>JAOZQW010000035.1 GCA_029932015.1 Candidatus Fermentibacteraceae bacterium | reverse complement strand
GCCCACCCGCCCTCGTTCTCGACTCCCATGCGCTCCAGAGGAGGTAGCAGACAACGGTTGCGCCGCTTATCCTGAACTCCTGCGAATCCCATGGAAGATCTTCGAGGCTGATTGCCCCGAGTATCCAGAGGACACCGAGTACGAGCAGTACGATACCAAGTCGGATTACCATTGGCTCCTCTCTGAACCCTGGATCAGCGGATGATGGTGGCGCTCAGGAGATCCACCCTCTCTCCAACGTCGAGGATAATCATGTACGATCCAGTCGCCACCAGGTCTCCTGACTCATCTTTGCCGTCCCAGAAGAATGCCTGACCGGGTAGAGGAGCCCGGAATGAACCTGTTCCGACATTGGATCTTGTCTCCGAATGAACGAGACCACCCAGGATATCGAATATCCTTATCGACACGTCCACGGGACCGTTGAGCACATCGAACCCTACATATACATCATCAGTGGCGGGATTGGGGTAAACATTAGATGGATCGGGTGCAGGATCGCCGTCCACATAGACAGTGATCTCGACCCCGTCCCGGGAAAGATCACCTGATACCGGGATTACTGTCCCCTGCCCGCCGTCATGACCGACGGTATAGGCGCCAAGTTCATCCGGGCATACAGCGAACCATCCCACTGAATTGGTCAGAACAGTCAGAACAGTATCGCCTATCGATACGCTGATCGGATAGTCGGGGATCAGCTCTCCGGACAGACTCCATCTGACCGCACCTGTTACGGAACCGTATAGCAGTGCTGAATAGGCGTCGAGTATCCCATGCCCCGTGTCATTGTCCGGATCGCCGGCATTGCAGGAGGTCGCTTCGAGTACTGACATCACTTCGAGCATGCTCCATTCCGGATGTGCCTGGGCAACCGCTGCCGCCACTGAAGCACAGAGCGGAGTGGAGAAAGAAGTTCCGTTCCCGGAGTAGTATCCCGAGGACGCGCTTGCGAGGAGGACTCCTTCGCCCAATGCGCATGCCGAAGGTTTGATCCTGCCATCATAAGTCGGACCTCTTGAGGAGAATGTCGCAACCAGTCCCCGGGCATCAACTGCACCAACCGAGAACACCGAATCACCGTCAGCTGGAGCGCTCAAAGTCCCTGGTCCAGGTCCTCTGTTACCCATGGAATTGAATACCGGCATTCCTCTCGAAGCAGCTGCATCGGCAGCAATAGTGGTAACAGCTGTGTTTCCATCGAGATCCTCGTAGCCATACCAGTCGATGTACCCCAGGGAACTTGAGACCAGGTCCGCTCCATTAGCCTCTGCCCATTCGAGCCCTGCGACCCAGTAATCCTCCTCGGCCTCATACTCATCCGAGATGTCCTCCGTCTTGGCCAGGAGGAAGTCGGCCTCGAACGCTCCACCGATGTAGACATCAGGGCAGTAGCCACCGATCGCCGAAAGTACGGCGGTTCCATGGTCGGCCTGTCCGGGAGGATCTCCCTCCTGCTGAGATGGGTCGGGATCATCGTTGATGAAATCGTACTGGTCGATCACATTCACATCGATGAACACATCGATATCGAGCTGGAATCCGGTATCGAGTATACCGACTGTTATCCCTTCACCGATCCATCCTCTCGCATGAAGACTGTCGAGTGTGATCTGCGAGAGCTGAAATCCGGTCAGTCCCGGAGAGGGTCCATCCAGCAAGGTCAGTGAAGGTGTTCGGAAGGTGCTGACACCAACCGGTCTGACCTCTGTGACAAAGGGCAGGTCGAGGAGTTCACCTGTTCGATCCTCAGAAATCTCGACACTCACCGCATTGAGATACCTCGAACTGATGCGGATGGATCCGGTACCGGTGATATGCTCAACAGCAGCTGTATATCCGGCCCATGGCTCCAGATCCAACAGAGTCGCTGTGAAAAGGCCTGACTGACGCCTTCTGTCGATGGAGGGAGAATCCTCGAGTTCAAGGGTTCTCAGAGCAAGTCTCTCTTCTATCCCGGGGCCGCGATTGTTGAAGATGATCCACCATACATCCGGAGCAGCATTCCCCTGATGATCGATGAGCTGCGCATGGACTGGGCAGTTCAGCAGTAGAAGCAAAACAAAAGGGAAAGATCCTTTCCGGATCTTTCCCCACTGATCAAGGACTGTTGAGCGACTCACTGCTAAGTGTCTGACTGGTCCCACCACTGCCAGACATACCACTCACCTGTGGAATCCTCGCGGCAGATGAAAAGGGAGGAGCCGGAGGCTCTGTAACCGGTGGTATGGGCTCCGTCAGTGTAGACCTTCAGATCGAATGTGCGTGGAAGCGCAAGAGACATACCAGTTGAATCACCACTCCAGGGAGACTCCTGCGTTCCCGTGAGGGTCAGTTCGATAGCGGAGACCTGGGCGAACATCGTCTCGTGGAACTCCTCTTCGAGACTCTTGCCCCAGTACTCATCGATTATCTGGTCGCCATCGTAATCGGCCCAGTCGATTTCAAGCAGGTGAAATTCGAAATCCTCGCGGAAACAGGCCGTGTAATGGGCGAGATCCCTGCTGATATAAGCATACTCAAGATTCTTCAATGCTTTCCATGCCGAATCGGCTGGATTGTAGTATTGAAGTTCCTCTCCTTCCTCGGTATCGGGTGAGAAAGGATTCCAGCATCCGGCCGCCAGTGCCGCGGCGAGTAGCATTGAAACTGCAGCCAAAGCTCTGATTTTTCGTCTGGCAATTCTATTCATAATGGAAGATACCTCCGATTCAGCATGTACTAACACCAGGAGCGGACAATTGTTCCGAAACTCGATTAAGTCAAGCAGGCCGGGAAGCGGCTCTGTTGACGAAGGACGGGTAGAGGTTCATTTTCCTGCCAGGAGGAAAAGTTGACAATACTTGCATTTATCCTCTCTGTCGCGCTGACAGCAGTCAGCACGGTGGATGAAGCGATAGAGCTATATCTGATGGGTGATATGGGCGGCAGCATAGCTGCCCTTGAGGAGCTTATTGCCACTGGAGATCTCTCTCTGGACGAGCAGCTTCGCGCCTATCATCGACTCGGTGCCGCTTATTACGGCATGGGCGAGACCGCCAGGAGCAGAGATGCCTTCCTGCAGGTCCTCATGCTCGATCCGTACTATGAACTGGGTCTCTGGGAGAATCCCAACCTCATGAGCCTGCTTGATGAAGTGCGGCAGGAGAGCATGGCCACTGTCCTGGTCCAGGGTGAGCCTGAAGGCGCTCTGGTGTTCATGGGAGATGATTACGTAGGAACAACCCCGTACATCCAGGACAATCTTATCGGAGGCAACACATATACTTTCACTTTGCATGCTGAGGGGTATGAACCCGCGGTACATGTCTGTATAACCCAGCCAGGCCAGCTATACACACTCACCTTCCAGATGCAGCCGGTACCTGAGGACATCCAGATCGCCGTTGCAGATACCATCCCGGATATGCAGGCTGATTCCGGAAGCGGAACCGCAATCGAAGCTGTTTCTACCGATACGCTTCCAGAACCGGAGGATTTTACTCTGGCAGATGCCGGAACCCAGCTTCAAATTGATGAAGAGATTTCGACATCAGTCACCGATATCCAGACGGTGCTCCCGGAAACCACAGCAGTCGGATCAAGCTCGACCATGTCGCCTGAGGAACTGATGGAGCTGCTTGGCGGAGGTGTTGAAATGTCTTCTCTCGGTGAGATCGGTCCCCTTACATCAGGGGCATCACAGGCAGAACAGGGTTCCACTCAGATAGTAAGAGACCCGACGATATTCCAGACTACTGTCAGTCACATCGATATCGAGACCGGAGACCACAACAGAATGGTCTTCTCCGAAGTTGCCCTGGATACGCAGGACCAATCGTATTCACCGCCGGATGACGCTTCATTCAGTTCGAGAACATCCGAAGAGATCATGAATGTCCTCGAAGACAAGACCAGCACCGTTACTTTCATCTACAACAAGCACCTTCGAGCTGACCCGATGCTCTCGGGCACTGTGCTCATCGAGCTGGTCATTGAACCCAGCGGCAGGGTCTCCGCCGTCAGCATCATCGAATCCAGCACCTACAATCCTGCTTTTGACCTCGAGCTGGCAGCAGCCGTCGAGACCTGGCGCTTCGGTGCCGTGGATGCAGACGAGGGTGCTCTCACGGTCCAGTACCCCTTCTCGTTCTCCCGCTGACCCGATATCGACCCTAACAGCGAACTGTACATCAAGCACATTTCCCGGAGGTTGACCAGATGAGCGAAGACAGAGTTCTCGAAATACTCAGGTCATGCGACGCACTTCTGGAAGGTCACTTCAAGTACACTTCCGGCAGACATGGCAGCCGCTACTTCGAGAAGATCAGGATTGTCAGACAGCCGCACCTGGTCGATGAGCTAGGCAGGATGATGGCGGATGTCATGGCAGATCTGGCTGACCAGATAGATATAGTCTGCGCACCGGCATTCGGAGCGGTCGTCTTCGGTTTCAGCACCGCCCTTCATATGGATCGACCCTTCGCCTTCCTCCAGAGGAGCGCTGAGGGGACCATGACCATAAGGTCGGGTTTCAGGGACGCGATTGAGGGGAAGAGAGTCCTGCTCGTCGAGGACGTCTGCACTACGGGAGGCAGCATAGTTGAGTCCGCCGAAGCACTGCAGGCGCTGGGCGCAACCATTATCCAGGTCGGTCTCATTGTCGACCGCACTGCAGGCGAGCTTGATGTAGGGATACCCTACAGATCCCTGCTCAGCGTGAAGGCGGCAAGCTGGTCACCGGATGAATGCCCTCTCTGCAGCAAGGGCCTGGAACTGACAACACCGGGCTCCTCCGGCAAGAAGCACTGAGAAGCGCCTGCCTTATCCACACTGCCGGCACTTGTGCGGGTTGTCAATTGAATCCTTCTTAGGATTTAGATTTCCATTGTCATTCATTTCAGTTCATGCAATTCATATATTGGTGGTGAAGATGGGATACAGTGTTATTATTCTGATGTGCATGTTTCTGATGTTTCCTTCCTACAGTCAGGCAGACTCAGTACCTGGCGTTTGCGATTATCTCATTCGAGCACACGTGAGTATTGTCTCATGGCCACCCATTCCACCGCCACCGCCCCACGAGCTTGTTTACGACGATGGTACAGCATACTGGCTCACCTGGGGTGGTCTGTATCGAGGTTCCTGCTTTGATCCTGATGAGTTTTGTGGCGGACCTATGTTGGGGTGCATTGTTGAAAGTATGGAGTTCTGGTTCTACCACCACCCGGATTATCCCTGGGATACCAGCGAATTCTATGCTGAACTCTGGCTTGGTGGAACAAGCGCCCCCTTATGCGAGTACGATAAGACTCAACTAACCGCAACACACTACTCTCCAGTGAGCATCATTTATACCCCATCTTTTGAGCTATCAGAGCCTTTCTGGGGATTTGTCAACCTGGAAATGTCTGCGGGAGGTTGGCCCTCTCTCCTTGGTGATAACAGCCCGAACTTCACAGGTGAGGCTCGTTCATTCATGAGTGATGACTTCATCATCTGGGAACCATGGATAGGGGGAGAAGCCTCAGCAAACCTGATGGACCTGGAGAACAACTCCTGGGGAAGCATCAAGGGGTTGTTCAGATAGATGTATGAGTAAATGCTTTCTTCAGAGATAAGGGACAGATTAGCGGCCAGAATATTTCTCAGACCAGGAGGGAAGTGAAGTAGTGTTACTGCTTATACTCCTGTTATCATCCGATACTCTCTACACCTGCGAATTCTCTGAATACCACCCCGGATGGACTGCCGGTTCATACTGGTCCTGGCAAGCAGAGTGTATTGAGCTGGAAATGAGTGTTTACCTTGATCCCATGAGCTTTATGGTTGAAGAGAGGGATACTTTACTATCTCCACCTATTCCTGTCCCGTGGGGTTGGAGTAACTTGACCCTTGTGGTGGAGAACACCAGACACCGATATGGATACTACTCCTCCCCTGGTTATTCTCAGACCACAACGGCAATAGATGCTTCAGCAGCAAGCTGGGATGATGAGCTGTGGCGACGAATGATCAATCAATCCTATTATGACGATATAGACACAGAACCCATTATCGTCACAATCCCTCTGGCGCAACCCTGTGACACTCTCAGCCTTCGTCTGTGGGGATGGGTTTACTGCACAAGGATAATGGGTGGCGGTACCGCCAAGGCAGAGCTTGAATGGGGGATCAGTAGGATCTCTGTTATAGGGGAATCAGTCCCACTCGAACAAGATACATGGGCCTCAATCAAAGCATCTTTCTGATCTGCTCATCTCTCTCATCCTGACCGGATCAAAACAGCTCTGCTGATCTGACCTGCGACACTCTGTAAATGAGCCATACAGCAGAATCCGGGATAATTGCGGGTTTACACGTGCCGACTTCCATAGTCCAAGGACGGAAAGTCTCGAAAGCATGCAGAGTACTGACTCATGATGATCGGTTATTGACTTGGTACGGAGTCAGCTTCGACAGGAGACAGTGCGGTTCCTGCCGCCTTCCTTAGCACGGTAGAGGGCATTATCGGCTGCCGCGACAAGGGCAGACGAGAACTTGAGCTTGTGGTCCGAAGTGCAGGTTCCAATGCTGCATGTTATCGCAAGTCCCATTACGAGGTCATCCATCTCAAGGTCCATTGTCTTGCGCCTCATTCTCTCAGCGATAGAGAAGCATGACTCGCTGTCGCTCCTTGGAAGTATCATTATGAACTCATCTCCACCGTATCTGCCTATCCTGTCGTACGGTCTGGAGTTCTCTCTGAGTACTGCGGCGAAACGTGCAATGACCTGATCGCCGATGATATGACCGTATGTGTCATTCACTGCCTTGAAGTTATCGATATCAATCATGAGTACACCGGTGAAGGATCCCTCGCGTTCACTCCGCTTGAGTTCAAGGGTCAGTTCATCGAGAATGACAGTGTGATTAAGCAATCCTGTAAAACTATCTGTTCTGGCCAGCTTGCGAAGCTGTAGCCGAAGTTCGCTGCGCTCTCTCTCCAGCACGATCGTCCGGATACCGACACCTATCCTGGCTTTCATTTCCATCATTGCCGCACCCTTGGTGATGTAATCACTCGCCCCGGAATCGAGGGCCTGCCTTATATCCTCCGGCTTCTCTTTGGCGCTTACAAGGATGATGTAGTGGTAGTTATCAGTATCAGTCGACATCAGTCTGTTGCAGATATCAAGGCCGCTTATACCCGGAAGCACCCAGTCCAGCAGAACAAGGGAAGGCTGGGTGAGGTCGAAGTTCTCCATGAAGGATTCTCCGGTTCCTTCGATAACTGGCTCATGCCCCATATCCGAGACAGCAGTGGAAAGGATGAGCTGACTTCCAGGATCATCGTCGACGATATAGATCTTCATTTTCCTCCATCAGTGGAATCATTGAAGAGTATACCGGGAGTATAACAACCCATTCCCGTCAAGCAATATCTACGGAACAGACAAGTCTCTGATCAGGGGGTTTGCTTGAAGAACTCGGCCAGCTGCTCGTATAGATCGGGAGCCTTGCTCTTCATCTTCTCAGGCTTCTCAAAGAAATACTCCACCGCAACAGCGAAGAACTCCGCTGGATTTGTCCCCGCGTATGCCCTGAGAACGGACCTGCCCTTATGGACCTTCTCGAACTCCCTGTGCATAACCTCTATCCAGGGCTTGTATGCACCCAGTGAAAGCTCATCAGGAAGACCGTCTGGATGAAATCCATCGAGAACGTGAGCAAACTCATGATAGCCGACATTGAGACCGTCGTTCTCATGCTGGAAACCGCTCAGAAGATGCGGGAGGGAGAGAATGACGCTGCCGGCTGAGTGAACAAGTCCTACCGTTGCTCCCTCTCCGCTCCGGATATCGGTGGAGTAGGACCCATCGGTCTTGAATCCACCCGGGTAGATGAGGATATCCCCGAAATCCCTGTACTCCCACTCTGGGCGTCTGAAGATCAGCCTTACTGCAGTAGCGGCAACGAGAAGTTCGATTTTCCTGGTGATTTTGACATCGTCCACACCTGTGATGGTGTGCTCCCTCAGGAAGATGGCGCTGTCAGCTTCGTAGGTTTTCCTGTCCTCAGGTGAGAGTGCCTTGTAGAAGGAGACATTCTCCATAAGTATCTCTCTGTCAGCATCAGAGAGCGGGGTTGCCGCGATCCTCTTCCTCTTCTGGTACTTTGGGAGGAAAAAGCCAAACACGTACACCGCCCCCAGAAGCCAGATAACAGGGATCACTATCATTCCCCTGCCTGTGATGATGAAAGGCAGGCTGAAAAGGAGACAGGCCAGGGCAACAAGCCCCAGCCTGAACTCAATGCGCTTTCTTGGGAATATCTCCATCCGGATTATTTTTCCGAGATGAAGTGTCGCTCCACGTGTATCCTCTTGAGTTCGAGTTCAAATATCTTGCGATCTACCTTCTCACTATTGAGTTCGGTCTTCACCTCATCCAGCCTGTGCTTCTCCAGTCTGAATGCACGCCATGCCTTACTGTAGGCCTCGCGAAGGGCGGCAAGCTCCTCCGGCTCAAGCTTTGTATCATCAGAGCTTTCCACATTCGCCCTGGCTTTGTCGAAAGCTGCCCTGGCTTTTGCAGCCAGATCGGTCTCTTCCTTAACCTCGGCCTGGAACTGCGCGATCTCCTCTTCGCTGAAGCTCATCTCGCTCTTGATGGTCTGCTCGAGCTCATCAAGAAGAGGAGCGAGGAAATGTCTCATGTCAGCAATGAAGTTCTTATAGCGCGCTATTGTTCCGCGCAGTTTCTTTTCCTTGCGCTTGTTCTGTATTGTGGCAAGCTCTTCCTGCCAGTCGTGCAAACGCCGAACGCTGTATACCAGATCCTTGCGCAGGGTGTTCTTGTAATGGATTTCGGTCTTCAGTCTCTTCTCAGCAATGGTGTGCTCGTTCATCTGTACATCAACTCCCTGTATCATCTGTATTTCGTAAAATGAACAATTATTCCAAATGTCATTGTTCTGGCGCAACAGGCTTCGATAAATGCCTTAGAAATCGCTCTTTGTCAAGGCTGTTCACTCTCGGCGGACTCACGGGATCGAAGGATGGCAACACTCAGGACCGGATCGTATTCCACTACCTGTGAGATGAACGCATCGAACCCGGCACTCTCGAATGCAGCGGTCTGTCCCTGAATATCCTGCAGACGGGAGATGACAACAGGCTCCATCCCGTCCATCGCGCTCATCACCGCCACGAAATCAGCAGTTGAAGATGTGAAGTAGACCGGCATTCCCGCCGCTTCCTCCCTGGCGAATTCACCGGTCAGCATCCAGTTCGTTATCACGACTGCATCGCTTCCGGATATGGCATGATCGACCAGCCTTTCCGATGCTCCCCGCCTGGCGCCAAGGAAGCCCACAGCGGCACAGCATGCGAGAACACCTGCTGCGAGGACCGCATTGGTTCTTCGTCTGCTCGCTGGTTCGATCATGACCAGCATGGACATGATCGGCAGCATCGTAAGTCTGGACCCCCAGGCTAGATCCTCTGAGTGCATGGGACCCATGACGATCATCAGAGCCATCAGTATCCCGATAAGGATAAGAGGCAGACGCCCTTTTGGTCTGACGAGCCATAGGGCCGGAAAGACCACTAGCGGATTCTTGAGATAATGGAAGCTGTCGAACAGCCTGAAGCCCCTGAGGATGGAGACTGACAACGCCGCGCCAGCAAGAGCCAGCCCCAAATAGAAGGCTGCCCCTCTGAATCGGGCAGGTCCCCTGACAGCCATACCCCATAACCCGAACAGCAGGATCCCTCCAGCTGCGTTGACCCATATCGGCACTCCGGGCAGGAAAGTGACCAGAGACATGAATACAACATAGATCCTGGCCTGCAGGTAACCCATGTCTCCGTGTCCGTACAGATCCTGCTCGACGCCGCTGGCCTGGATGTGTGTCCCCAGCCATGCGCCTGTCAGCAAGCGTGTGGATAGGAGGATGACCGATGCCGACGCAAGAAGGAGAAGTACTTTTTTCCGGGGGGAGGCTCTTCCCAGCAGCAGCGGGATCGCAAACAGCGGGAGTGCCTCCTCGCGGAGGAGAACAGCTGCGGTGAGGAGTACATATGGGACCCAGGATCTTCTCCCTCGCAGCGTAGCCAGAACGGCCCCCAGGACCAGTGCCGCCGCAGGAGCATGCGACCAGAAGGTCAATCCGTAGAAGAGAAGGGGTGTTCCAAGAAGCGGAAGGAGGAACGAATCAGCCCTGCTCAGACCATTACTCTGAAGGATCAGGAAAAGGATCAGCCAGAATGCGGCGAAGCCTGCAGCGGGAACGATATACACCCCTATGCGGGCTGCATCCGCAAATGGAAGTGAAAGGAGGGCAAGGATCGGACTGTATTGGGAATAGATCAGGCCATCCTCTCCCAGCCGTCCGTAATGGTAAGGAAGGGGAGCAACTGCAGGAGCAGGTTCGTCAAGGAGTTCGCCCCCTGGGAACGGATGTGGCGGAGGAAGAGTGAAACTCTCCGAAAGCGATGACATCTGAAGATATCTGATGGATTCATCCAGAACCCAGAATCCACGCGGGAGCAGAACTGATATCACTGTGACAAGGAGAATGCCGGTTGTGAAGAGACCGGCTGCCATTAAGCGCCTGCGGACTTGAGGTGTGCGTTCAGACATTGATCAGAGGAGGATGCCAAGCCCGGCACAAGGGCCTTTGAGCGTCTCTCCCCTGCAGTTCCGAAGCAGTGTGTAGCCTGCCCACAGTCTCATGGGGACGGTATACCAGGAAAGTCTTGCTTCACCGCGGTGCATCGGAAGATTGCTGATCCATGTCAGCCTGTAGTCGATGGAGATGCTTCCTCCATCGAGGAAGAGATACTCACCAATTAGACCAACACCGCCACCTGAGAGTGTCCAGCGGTGGTCTTCCCTTGGAAAGACGAGCTGCGGTTCAATCATCAGCTGCAGGGGGGAGCCGAATACGAACTGCACAGGCAGTCCTGCATAGACAAGCGTGAATTCAGGTTCACCCTCCCCGGGTCTCACCCTGTGGAGGAGTGCCTCGATACCGAGAGGACTCGGGGAAAGGAACATCGCCTGGGCAGTATAACCCTTGTTCTCCCCTATCTTCGACAAGCCCAGATCAATGCTGAAGGCAACAGGATTGCCGGTATCTCCGAGTCTGTTACGGATCCCGTCGTTCCTGAAGGGATCAGAATTGTATCGGACATCGATCAGGGTCAGTACCCTGAGAAAATCGAATGAGTCGAAACAGCCGCCCAGCCAGCAGCCTGAGCTGTCCTCATCGGCGTCGTAATAGGGCTGGAGGAAAGAACCGCCATCCTCATTGTCAGTGTCCTCCTCGCCATCACTGATCTCCTCGCCCTCGTTCTCCTGGTCCGAGGATTCGTTCCGCTCATGGTCTGCATCAGCAGGAAGCGTTTCAGCAGCCGAGAACCCCGCCAGAAGGAGTACGGCAAGGAAAATGATCATCAGTTTCATCTATTTCTTTCCTCCCCCGCTTCTGTCCATGGCATCCTGCTCAAGAGCGGCGTAACTGAATCTGATACCCATATCGACATCCAGTCCGAGGGCATCGACAGCTTCCATAACGCCTTCCTCAGATGTGGCCTCTATCTCTATGAACTTCCCGAACCACAGTTCATCCAGGCAGACGGTGGCCTCGCCGAGTATGCATTCCATCCTTGTCTTCTCATATCTGTACACCACTCCATAGCCCAGAAGCGAGAATAGAGATATAGCCTCCTCGATGTCACATGCAAGTATTGTCTCCTTCTCGTGCCTTACCTTCAGGCAGGTGGCAGGAAGAGGCTTCTTGATGGTAAGAAGGACCCCTTCACCGTTAGTGCGAAGACGAAACAATGTATCCATCTTACGGAGGGGACCGCCAGGGAGGTCAAGGATATAGTTATTTTCCTTCACGCGCTCACCAGGGGCTATGCTCAATTCACGCAGTCGCCTCTCAACTTCAGTGAAGTCATCTACACTGAATTTGAGTTCCATCTCCAGCATTGCTTCCCTCCACTCAGGAATCCTGTATTTGACCGGTCGATGATGATAACTTACATTTCATAGCCGTGGAGGACTAGTCTAATTGGTAAGGCAGCGGATTTGAAATCCGCCGGGTTTATTCCCTTCGGGGTTCGAGTCCCCGGTCCTCCGCCACAACATTTGCGGGGACGAGAACCCCGGTGAGTTTATCCTGAGCGAGCTTGCGAGTCGAAGGAAGTCCCCGGTCCTCCGCCAGCTGCGGGGACATGCACCTCTATGCGTGTCCAGCTACGGGGACATGCATTCCTATGCGTGTCCCCTTATCTAAGCAAAAGAGGGGAGCCATCAGGCTCCCCTCTTCGTGTCGATAGTAACTGAAGCGGAATCGTAGTGCTAGAGGATACCGCCACTGGTGATAACCCAGCTGCCGTTC
>JAOZQW010000300.1 GCA_029932015.1 Candidatus Fermentibacteraceae bacterium | reverse complement strand
CAGAACACCCATGGGAGTTCTACGGGATGCTTGCCGGCAGGAGGACAGGCACTGCTGGTCCGGGACGATTTGCAGTCCCTGAGATTGATATTGGTCACTCACCGGCTTGCTCCCTTGCACTGGAAATGCTCTCAGACGGCTATGGTTCGCTTGCCGTGGAGCTGCTGGAAAGCGGCTGGGGATCAACCTCTGAGAGAGCCGTAATGCTATCGCTTTTAGGGCAGAATGGAAGCGCTCTGCATGCACTCAGGAGGCTCGATGTCTCTCTTCGGGAAGCGGGTACCGGGATACTCCCGGACTCGCTTCTTTGTTTCTATTTTCCCGCTCCCTATCTTGACTTGGCACTATCCGCCACCGATACACTTGATCTCGATGCCGGTATGCTCCAGGCCATCATGCGTGAAGAGAGCTATTTCAACAGATGGGTTATTTCGAGTGCAGGAGCCAGAGGTGTGATCCAGCTCATGCCGACTACGGCATACGATGTGGCCAGGTGGTATGATCTGCCTGTTCTCGAGGAGGAGCAGTTCTTCGATCCGGTTGTCTCGGTACCATATGGAGCGCTTTATATAGATCGTCAGCATTCTGCGTACAACGGTGAGGAGGTTCTGTTCCTTGCTGCCTACAACGCTGGACCGGGGAACTCTTCCCGCTGGGTTGATATGAATGGCTGGAACAGCCTTGATCCTGAACTCTATATTGAGCAGGTGACCTACAGAGAGACCCGGATGTACATCAAGAAAGTTCAGAGATCCGGGTGGATATACGAAGGGTACGGTGGCTCATGATCCTGACGGTTGTTCTACTCATGCTGGTCGATCCCTCGTTCGTAACCCCTCCGGAGCCTTCAACAATGGTCTTTCCGCCTTTCGGTCACTGTATGGGGATATACAGGGCCGGTACGGACCAGCTCGCGATGCTCCTCGGAGGTCTGGTCAGATTCGATGATCCCCAGGGGATCGCATGCGTAAAACTCGATGACTGGGATGATCCAAACAGCAGTGGGGACGACGATGAACTCGCGGTCTACGGTGTCAATTCCGGCTCGGGACACATCATATACAATGCCGATATGTACACACTCGGCCTGTACGGCGGAACCGGCAGCGGTGAGGATGAACTCCGTTCTCCTCACGGCATTGCCGCAGATCCACAGGGCATGGTGATTGTTGCTGATACCGGCAACCGAAGGGTAGCCGTTTTAAGAAGAAGCGGCTCCAGACTTCTGCTGGAGACATTTCTCGCAGGTGAAATGCTTGAACCCTGGGATGTTGCCATCGATGGTGACGGCAGGATATACGTTACTGACAGAGAGGCAGGATCCCTTCTCATTTACGATTCAGAGGGAGACTCGCTCCCATACATCCTCAATCTCAATAACCCGACCGGTATCGACGCCGTTTACAGGGAGGACTGGCTCCACGACAGTGACGCCTTCGCGGTTATTGTAACCGATAATGGACGCTCTCTGATAAAGCTTGCTGGTGGTGAAACCGCAGCTGAGACCGATGTCGAAGCCTGCGGTGGAGCAGTCTTCAATTATCCTGTGATCGACTTTTACGGGAACACATGGGTCACTGACAGCATATCCTGCTCTGTTCATAAGTTTGACGGGGATCTGGAGTATCTGGCCAGTTTCGGTTTTCCCGGGAACGATGATCTCGAATTTGAACATCCCACCGGCATTGCGATCTGGCGGAGGTTCGGGCAGCTGTTCCTTGCAGAGGCCGAGGGTGCAAGGTACTTCTGGATAGGTGTGGACATCAGGAGTATAGAGGTTGATGTACAGCCAAGAGGTCTCTCAGTTGAGGGCATATTGACGGAGTATGCGAACCTGCGGGTGAGGATTCTGACCGAGGATGGTGAGGAAGCCGCTTCTCTCTCCGACGGGAGGGTCGATTCAGGTCCATTCAGGTTTGAGTGGGACTGTCTCTCGGGTTCGAGGGGCACGCCTGTACAGGGCGGTGAATACATCCTCGAGATTTATGCCCAGCCTACCTATTCGAGCCGCACCTACTTCGACAAGACATGGGAGTATGGATTATCCATCGAGGCTCCCGAGGGAGCTTCGGAGGGTGGGGGGCGCTTCAACTGAAGATAGCGATCATGGTGATCCTCCTGCTCATGTCCGCATTCTTCAGCGGCACTGAGACAGCTTATTTCAGCCTTAATGGCATGCAACAGCGTCGACTGCGCAGAAGCCGTTCGGGCACAAGAGCGGTTTCGCTGCTCTCGGATCCAGGTCTTCTGCTCTCCGCGATTCTCCTTGGCAATACAATTATCAACGTAACCTCTGCCGCCATCGCCGCCTCTATCTCCGCTGACCTTATCCCTGGAGAAGAGGGATTGAGCCTGGTGCTGACAGTCATCGGGATGACCTTTCTCCTCCTGATATTCGGGGAAGTATCCCCGAAAGTCATTGCGAGAGCGCATGCCGAAACATGGGCGGCCAGAGTCTCAGGCATCATGACACTTCACCTCAGGATCGTTGGACCAGTTGCTTCCAGACTTGCGGGATTCGTTGGTTTCGTGCTCAGACTGACAGGTGTCAGACCTTCCGGAGAGAGCCTCTCAAGCGACGAGATAGTAGCGCTTGTCGAACTCGGGAGATCGGAGGGTCTCCTGGGGAGGGAAGCTGCAGCTACTCTCTCTCTCCTTAAACTCGAAGAATCCCACTGCGTCCAGGTCATGAAGCCCCGGGCTGAAGTACAGGTTCTTCGGACTGGCTGGACGAGGGAGCGTTTCAGAGCCGTTATCAGTGGGACTGGCTATACACGATACCCGCTGCTTGACGGCATGAAGGAGGAAGTGACCGGGTACATCGACGCGAGGGAGTATCTTGTATCCTCTCCAGGTGAAGCACTCAGCGTACATAGTTTGCCCTCCTTTCCAGAGAACGCTTCTCTCGAGAGCGTTCTCAAGGGTCTGAGGGCCTCTTCTGAGGAGACTGGAGCTGTATTCGATGAGTATGGTGACTGGGTTGGGATGATAACTACTCAGGACATAGTGAGTTACGTTCTGAGCAGTCCGATCTCCAGACCGGGTGTCCTGCCGGAAGGAGTAGTAGTCTTCGAGGGCGGGGTCAGTGTTCCTGCCTCGATGAAGCTTGAGGCTTTATCGGTTCTTCTCGATAAAGAGGTTACCGCCAGATGGGCGGAAACAGTGGGAGGGCTGCTTGAAGAAGTCTCCGGCTGCATTCCCGAGAAGGAAGAGGTGATATCCGCCTTTGGCCTTCAATTCAAGGTCGATAGCCGGGAGGGGCAGCGGCTCGAGCGGATCGAGGTTACCAG
>JAOZQW010000299.1 GCA_029932015.1 Candidatus Fermentibacteraceae bacterium | reverse complement strand
CATCTCCCTCTTCATCGGTGCCATACTCATCCTGATAACTAATCTTGTGAACGTTCTTCTTGGGAATCACGTTCCTTCCTTTATTTGGCTTGGAGCTGTTGGAGTCCTGCCGGTTCTTCTCCTGCTCATTCGTTTTCCCGACCGGATGATCACTCGCCTCGGTCGATTCGGAAAAATGCTCAGGCTCTTCGAGGAAGGTCTTCTGGAACTGAGGACAAACCGCAAACACCTTCTGGAGGCGGTGTTGTGCCAACTAACTCTCTACTTCATCGGTGCCATTGCTATCATGTTCGCATTCGCAAGCATCGGACTCAGTATAGATATCCAGATCGCTCTTGTACTGGTTGTGTTCAACTCTATTATGAATCTGGTCAACATTACTCCGGGAAATCTCGGCCTGAAGGAAGCAGCCTTCGGCTATATCTCGGAGATGTCAGGCCTGACCTTCACGCAGGGGGTTGCAGCATCAGTGCTGACCAGGGTGGCTGGACTGCTGATAACATTCATTTCTGCACCCATCGCCTGGTATTTTCTCTTCCATCGCATGAATGTCACTCTCAGTGACCTCAGGACCAGATCAAGGGAATAAGCGTCATACTGATATCCTGCTATGCGCTGCCGGACTCCACCGAGGAGGTATCGGATCGGATGACCGCTATATTGGAGAACGATAGCCAGGGAAAGAGGTGTGCCAGCAGCTTCTCCAGCGGCTGGAATACTCTGAATCCGTGAAGCAGCGGCAGGGGGAAATAGTCGTGCGAGTATCGTATGACGTTCAGTCCGGCGATGTTCTCCAGAAAGTTCATGAAGTGCGAGCGATCCCAGGCATGCATGTGTCCCGGATTTGCATAATGACGCCTGACTAGATTACCCAGAAAGACGTTCAATCTTCCGGGATTCGGTACGGCGATTATCACGAGCCCTCCTGGTTCGAGTATCGACATCACTCCTTCGATGATATCGAGCGGACAACGCATATGCTCCAGTGAATGGGAAAGAATGACTGTATCGAATTTTCGATTGGACTCAATGATATCCTCGACGGAGTCGATTTTCAGAGTTCCGGCAAGGTTTACCCTGTTTGCTGTGATACCAAGTGTTTCATCATCAATATCAGCTGCCTATAACGCTATATCAGGCAACAGCTTCCTGATCCTTTTCAGCGTATGCCCCACACCACAGCCAATATCAAGTAGATTGCCGTTGGGACGCGAGTACTCTGAAACCAGTTCAGCTATCCTGCAGTGATATGGCTGCAGTTTCTGATCATAACTGATGTGGATGTTCCGTCCATGTCCCGTCTCCTTCATCGACACCCGATCCTTTTCCATCCATCGCTTCCAACAGAGACTGTATCACAGATTATATCCAGGCGATTTCTCATCGTACCGTTCTCATTCAGGGGTGGCATCTATCACGGTCATACCCTCGAATAATGAGCTATCAACAGTACCCTTCTGAAGGACAACCACAGTTCCGCAATCCTCAAGGGTCTCGTGAAGAGTTGGGCGGAGCATGGCACCCACATGCGGCAGCTTTGAATCGATGAACTCCCTGTTCCGGCCGGTGAGACTGGAATAGACCACTCTGTCATCGTAGATGCTGATCTCGTAGCCCTTGCCGTGAAGGTACTCCACCAATTCGACCGAAGGGCTGTTCCTCAGGTCATCTGTCCCTTCCTTGAAGCTCAGGCCTATCACTGCCACCCTCCTGCTTCCTGCTTTGATGACCCTTGCCGCAGTCTCCATGACCTGTGCCCGGTTGCTTGGCTGAACGGCTTCAAGCAGAGGTGCATCTATCTGAGCCGAGGTGGCCATCGCGCAAATGCCGCCAAGGTCCTTCGGCAGGCAGGAACCTCCATAGGCGAATCCGGGTTTGAGGTAGGTGCCGGAGATGTTCAGCTGGTGATCCATTCTGAATACTCTCATGACTTCAGCCGCATCGATCTCACCAGCACGGCATATCCGTCCGATCTCATTGGCGAATGAGACCTTGAGAGCATGGTACGAGTTGCTCACATACTTGATCATCTCGGCGACTTTGACCGGGACCCGGGTCAGCTCCAGCTCGATCCCCCTGTACATCTCTCCCAGCATAGATGCGCCTTTATCGGAGAGTGTCCCGATGACTATCAAGGGCGGATTGAAGAAATCACTGACGCTGGAACCCTCCCGAAGGAACTCGGGATTGTGGACTACGGCGAAGTCGGTGCCATGTTCAAGACCGCTCTCCCGCTCCATGATGGAGACCACTTCAGCCGTTGTCCCGGGAGGAACGGTGCTGCGCAATACAACTGTATGGAATCTGCCGAGTTCTGGAAGCAGTACCGCTATATCCGACGCAACTTTGCGGACGAAGGAGAGATCGAGATGTCCATCCGGTCCCGAGGGTGTGGGTACGCAGAGTAGAGAAAGCTCCGAATCAGCCACAGCAAGGCGGCTGTCCTCGGTAGCAGAGAGCCCTCCTGTCCTTCTCCCGTCAGAGATAAGAGCATCGACTCCATCCTCCACGATCGTCGCAAGTCCCCTGTTCACAAGATCAACCTTGCTTTGGTTGATATCAACGCCGATCACCGTATGTCCCATTCTTGCAAGACATCCCATAGATACGCAGCCGACATAGCCCATTCCGAATACGCTGATCCTCATTCCGCCCTCCGGTCATTCATAACTCTCATAATACTGTTTCCATCACTAGATCCGTGAAGATCCTGCCCGGATCATCCCACTCAGAATTGAGAAGGTCCCTCCGCTGTCTGCGTTCAGCGGCAGGATCTGTCTGGCGCCATGCATCGTTAACTCTTTGCATCACTTCATCCGGGCTGGCTGAACGTGTCAGGAGTCCCAGTCTCATAAGCTCGCTGTTGGCCTTCATGTCCCTTGTGCCGCAGTAGATCGAGGGGACACCGAGCTCCGCGCCCTCCCTGGCCATGCTGTCACCGCTGGAGAGCACCATTTTCGAATAGTACATCAGCGAATGGATGTCCTTCACCGGCTCTTCGAGTATACGCCATAATGGGAATTCCCCGGCTGTCTCCTTCCTCTCGAGAGAAAGCAGCGTCTGTCTTCCGGAGAGTCCTTCCCTGTACAGACCCTCAATGATATCCGATTCCTGCTCACGGTAGTTCATGCTTGCAGTATCGATACTTCTTATGAACAGGTACTGGAAAGGCTCCAGCCCAAGCATGACCGGTACGGAAGGATCCGGAGTGAATCTATCCGGATTCAGGTACGCCCACTCCTTGAGTCCCCTGAATGTGCGTACTGAGGGATCACTCTCCCCCATGCATTCGGGCACAAGA
>JAOZQW010000298.1 GCA_029932015.1 Candidatus Fermentibacteraceae bacterium | reverse complement strand
GGGAACTTGAGCCTGTTATTCAGGGAACCACCGGCAGTATGCTGATGGATGCTCTTGCTGGTTACAGATCCTCCGAACACCCGATCTGCCGTGCCAGCTGCGGGAGTCCAGTCTATTTCAGCCCCATGCCCGGTCCCGAGGAAGGCATCAAAAGCCCTAATTGTGCATGTGTGCTTCCGGTTGAGTACGATGGTGAACTCATAGCTATTTTCCTTTTTACCTCCTCGACTGAGAGCGAGGTTTCGCTCCATTCACGGGATGTTCTGGGTACAGTTTCGAGATGGATAGGAAGAGCGCTCTCAATGGTCCTGAACGTCCAGCATCTTGAGCAAATGTACGAGCAGGCTAGAAAGGATTCCGAATCGAGGGAAGAACTGCTTCGGGAAGTGAACCACAGGGTCAAGAACAACCTGGCGGCCATTGTCGGGCTTCTTTATGCCGAACAACGATTCCTCGACAGCGAGCAGTCTGATGTATGGAAACCAATTCAGCAGGATCTGATCTGCAGAATACAGGGACTTGCATTAGTCCATAGTATGCTTTCCGCCAGCAGGTGGACCCCTCTTCCCATCAGTGAGCTTGTGCAGAGGATACTCGATTCCACTCTCAAGGCGCTTCCTTCAGGCAAGCAGCTGCACCTGACTGTGTCACCATCCCGCATATTGCTGAAATCAGACCAGGCACATCAGTTCGGGATGCTGATGAACGAACTCGCGACGAATACACTCAAGTATGTGGTCCCTCACAGGGATCTGATAGAAGTTAAGGTTGATATTGAACCGGTAGGTAACAGGGTCATAATCACATACAGGGATAACGGTCCTGGATTTCCTGAGGATGTGCTCTCGCTTGAAAGGCACAACCTCGGACTTGAACTCGTTAGAAACATTCTCCGCTCCCTTCTCGGAGGAGAGGTTACCCTTAGTAATGATGGAGGGGCCGTAGTGGAGCTGAACTTCAGCAGGAAGAGGATAGAGGAGGATTGATATGGCTGAGACGAAGAAGCTCCGTGTGCTTATCGCCGAGGATGATTTCCTTGTTGCGGAGATGATCAAGGGACAGATACGGCAGCTGGGGCACGAGATCATCGAAGTCGTAGGGAATGGTCACCTTGCGGCTGAGAGAACCAGGGAACTGAAACCTGATGTGATAATGATGGACATCAACATGCCTGATATGGACGGCATAGACGGAATGCGTCTTATTCACAAGCATTTTCCAACGCCGGTTGTGGTTCTCACTGCATATGAATCGGAGGATCTTCTTCGAAAGGCGACCGAGGCCGGTGCGGGAGCATATCTTGTGAAGCCCTCGAGCATCGCAGAGATCGACAGAGCGATCACGATAGCCATTGCAAGGTTTGATGACCTGCTCAAGCTCAAAGCCCTCAATGAAGAGCTTCAAGAAGCACTTGGACAGATCAAGACACTTGCCGGTCTCCTCCCTATCTGCGTTAACTGCAAGAAGGTCAGAGATGACAAGGGTTACTGGAAGGATGTCGAGAGCTATCTGGCTGCCTACTCCGAGGCGGAGGTAAGCCGGAGTCTATGTCCTGACTGTATGGAGAAGATCTATCCTGAATTCTCTGACTGACCTCAGATTCAGAGGGAATCGAGCTGTGATCTGATGAGAATGCCTGATCGAATGGTATCCGAGGGGATTGCAGCTGCCTTTCTGCTCCTTCTCCTGTCAGGTATCCCGGTCCACGCTTCCACCATCGATTTCGGTCCGCCGATCCAGATCATGGTCGGTTCTGAACCCCTTGATGCCGGTCATGTCATCACCTGTACGATGACCGATTGGGATGGTGACGGGCTGGAGGATCTTCTGGTTGGCTCACTGGCGGAGGATACCGGAAAAGTGTCTCTCTATCTTAATTCCGGAGTTCCCGGAGCACCGCTCTTCACTGGCTTCAGTTATCTGCAGGCGGATGGAATTGATATTCAGCTACCGACTGACGACTGCCCTGTCTCAGGTGCGACCAGTCCAAGGATGGTCGACTGGAATGGAGATGGGCGCGAGGACATCATCGTTGGTGACGCTCTTGGCTACATCAACCTCTTCCTCAGACTGTCGGACGGGAGCCTTGCGGATATGCCGCATATCGAGGCGGGCGGTGTGGTTATCCAGGTCGATCAGGTAAGCTCCCCATTCATCACGGACTGGAATGAGGACGGTCTCTTCGACCTTCTTATAGGCTCATCCCTTCAGGGCACAGGCGAGGGAACCATGGTGGTGTATATAAATGTCGGTTCACCCGGCTTCCCGGAATTCGATAAAATGACTTATGTCGTCAGCGGTCCATATCCATTCAACGAGAGCCTGGTCAAACCAGTGATGGCCGATCTTACCGGTGACAGCCTTCCTGAAGTAGTTTACGCCAACGGGTATGCCGAATTCCTTTATCTTCACAATACAGGTGATCCCGGCTGGCCTCAGTTCCCTTACTGTGACACGCTGACCTCGGAGGGAGAACCCATCAATCTCTCCTATTATGGAAGCGTCTGCGTTCTCGACTGGAATATCGATGGGACTCCGGATCTTCTGATCGGTGATTTCACTGGCCAGCTCTGGATATGTCTGGGGGATCCAACCGGGATTGGACCCTGGTCTTCAGATCCCTGTGCGGGGATGTTGCTTGAACCGGTGACGAATCCTGCGACAGGTTCTCTGGAGCTGGTTGTGACGACCATCGGTGTAATAGATCCTACTGTCTCCATCTATTCTCTCGCCGGTCGCCTTGCAGCAGTTCTAGAACCAGGAGTGCTTCTGCCAGGAGAGAGCAGCCTCACCATCGATGCGGTTCTGCCTCCCGGAGCTTATATCGCAGTTCTCGATATCGAAGGTGAAGTCCTGGCATCAGCACCTGTGGTGATTCTTCCTCGATAAAACAGATACTATTCATGTTTCGCTGATTAGCCGCCAACGCGCTTGATGAACTTACGAACGTCCCCGACTATGGGACCAGGGGAGTGGCTGTAAGGGGGAGGTCATGTCGGTCTCCTTCGCGAAGGACAGTCATCACGATCTCCATACCCGGAGTCGATGGCATCATCTCCCTCATGCCCGGCAGATCTTCAGGCCCCACTTCCACTCCATCCACCGCGACGAGTGTGTCGCCCTCGAGTATCCCCGCAGCGTCGGCTGCTGATCCGATCACAACTGTGCCAACAAGCAGGTGGTCTCCCGCTATCTCAAGTCCCAGACCAGTCAGATTCTCGGGAAGTCCCTCGGTGAAGAGCGATGATGGCTCGAGCAGCACCTGGCTTCTGGAGTAATCAAGGTAGAGAACGAATCGGCTGAGCACTCCAGTGCCGACGATACCGTCAT
>JAOZQW010000297.1 GCA_029932015.1 Candidatus Fermentibacteraceae bacterium | reverse complement strand
TCATCTGCTGCAGGCCAGACTTGCTGTGGGCAACGACTCCGGAGGCATTCATCTGGCAGCTGCTCTTGATGTTCCGGCTGTGACCGTCTTCGGTTCCACAGCACCGGTCTGGACTGCGCCTCTCGGGAGACGCACATCAGTTGTTTATTCGAATGCAAGCTGCTCTCCGTGCTACCGCAAGATATGCAGGAGAGGAGAGGCTGTCTGTCTGACCAGTATAACTCCTGAAGCAGTTTTCGAGGCCTGCCAGCATCTCCTTTCCAATGATGGGGGTGAATGAGTGTCGGACCTGCTTGTCATTGATAGTCTCGGGCTCCTTTACAGGGGACATTTCGCCATGTCCCGGAACCCTCTGACTGCATCGGACGGAACAGTTACGAGCGGACTGTATCATCTCACCAGAGAGATCCTGGATCAGATGGCATCTGCCGAGCCACTGCTCACTGTAGCTGCGATGGATCATCCCGGTCCCTGCTTCAGGAAGGGACTCTACCATGAGTACAAGGCCAACAGACCGCCAATGCCCGATGAACTCCGCACACAGGCCGATCTGGCAAGAGAGCTTATTCCGGCGGTAGGTGTTCCCATGGTCGAGCAGGATGGGCTTGAAGCCGATGATGTAATCGCATCTCTGACAGAAGAGGCTCTTGAGCGTGGATGGTCAGTCTCTATTCTATCATCTGACAAAGATCTTCTGCAGCTCGTTACCGAAGGCGTGTCCGTAATCAGACCAGGGCGCCCCGGGAAGCCGGCTTCGATCGTGAGATCGAATGGGGTCGAACGGATAATGGGGGTTCCCTCCGGCAAAGTCGTCGATCTCATGGCGTTGACCGGTGATTCCTCAGACAACATCCCAGGCGCAAAGGGCATTGGACCCAAGACTGCCAGCCGTCTCATCACCATGTTCGGGACCTTGGAGAATATCTATGAGCACCTGGATGAAGCGGGATCTCCCTCCGTGCGGAAGAAGCTTGAGGAATCAAGGGAGATGGTTTACCTCAGCAGGGATCTCATCTCTCTTCTTCCTTCCAGGAAGCTCGAAGTCACTCTTGACAGACTGACTTCCTTCCCGGCCGACATCCCGAAGGCGATCGAGCTTCTCTCCAGACTCGGGATGGGCAGCCTTATATCCAGACTTGACGCGAGCGAACCAGAAGAGCGCCAGGAACAGCAGGAACAAGACCTCTTCTCCTCGATTCTCTCCCGAAAAGATTTCGTAGCAGACGCATCGGTGGTATCTGCAGCTGCAGAGATATTGATCCCAGCTGATCTTCCTGAAGATGCACCGCTCGCTGTCGATACGGAAACGACCTCCCGCAATCCCTTTGATGCAGCACCGGTAGGGGTCTCAATCGCATGGTCGAAGGATGACGCTTTTTACGTACCTTTGTCAGGGGAAGACGCCCTTCCAATAGATGAAGCAGTCTCTTCTCTCAGACATGTTCTCTCCGGACGGAATGTTTTTGCCCAGAATGGTAAATACGACATGCATGTTCTGCAGGGGATGGGTATATCCTTCAATGAAATTGCGGGTGACCCGATGATAGCCGATTACCTCCTGCGGCCGGAGGGCCGTTCACATTCACTGTCCACGCTTTCAATGTCATGGCTAGGCAGGTCGATGCGGAGCTACAGCGACATTCTGGGTGATGCTGCCGACCTCTCAGCCGTGGAGACAGTGGAAGTGGCCACCTATTGCTCGATGGACTCTCGGACTGCCTGGGAGCTGTCTGTAATGCTCAGGGATGAACTCTCCTCGGATCCAAGTCTTCTCCATCTGTACGATACTCTTGAACTCCCGCTGGTCTCTGTTCTCGCATCTATGGAAAGACGCGGTGTTTCCCTCGACATGGATGCACTTGGAGAACTGGAGACTGAATTCACTTCAAAACTCGAAGAGATTGAAATAACTGCGGAGAAGGAGCTCGGTCTCAGGATCAATATGAACAGCCCGTCCCAGGTCTCCTCTGTACTTTTTGATGTACTGGGTCTAAAATCCATCCGCAGGACTCCCGGAGGAGGACGATCTTCGGGCATTGATGTACTGATGGCTCTTGAGGGCAAACACCCTTTTGTTGGTCTTGTGCTCGAACACAGGGAACTTTCCAAGCTGCTCAATACATATATCAAAAGACTGCCGGATTTCGTTTCCACCAATGATGGTCTGCTGCACACCAGTTTCAGTCAGACCGTTACCGCCACCGGCAGATTGAGTTCGAGCAGTCCGAACCTTCAGAATATCCCTATCAGGACAAGTAGAGGCAGGGAAGTAAGGAAGTGCTTCTATCCCGGGCGTGTCGGTGAGGTATTTGTCACGGCGGACTACTCGCAGATCGAGCTTCGCGTACTTGCCCACCTGGCTGGTCCAGGTAAGCTCAGAGAAGCATTCGGAAGAGGTATGGATATTCATTCAGCTACTGCTGAAGCGGTATTCGGCGACGCAAGCCCCGAGCACCGGAGGAAGGCTAAAGAGGTGAACTTCTCTATCCTGTACGGGATCAGTCCATGGGGTCTCTCCAGGAGGATGGGTCTTCCCATGGGGGAGGCCGCGGCTATAATCGATCGTTATATGGCGGAGTATCCGGAACTGGAATCATACTTCAGCAAATGTCTGTCAGATGCGGAGATCTCCAGTGAGACAAGGACAATACTCGGCAGGAAACGCAATTTTCAGGGATTTTCAGAAGCCACCGGCAGCAGGCGCAAAGCAATGGAGAGAATGGTTGTGAACACGATAGTCCAGGGTTCGGCCGCAGACATTGTAAAACTTGCCATGCTTCGTGTTTACAGGATGCTTGAGGAGGAATTCCCCGAGTCATCACTCGTCCTTCAGGTTCATGACGAGCTGGTTGCTTCCGTCCCGGAGAAGAGGGCTGAAGCTGCCTCGAAGGCGATAGCCCATGAGATGGAAAACGCCATTTCTCTCGATGTCCGGCTGCTGGTTGAGACGGGTTCAGGGAGAAACTGGATGGAGGCTCAGCATTGAGAACAGGGAGCACTGCATTCCGAACGGTTCTGATAATTGTCATTCTCTCAATCATCTCCGGAGGTTGCGGAGGGGGCGAGACACTCTCAGCTGAAGGGGGACGGAGCGTTCTGCTGATAATTATCGATACGCTCCGAGAGGACCACCTCGGCTACAGCGGCTACTTCAGGAACACATCTCCTGTCCTTGACAGTCTGGCCGCTTCGGGGACGGTCTATTCCAATGCTCAGTCGCAGAGTTCCTGGACTCTTCCTGCGGTGGCATCGATACTTACAGGACTCACTCCCCGTGAACACGGTGCCGTCAGAATAGGCGCCACTACTTACGGGTTATCACCTGAACTCCCTTCTCTGCAC
>JAOZQW010000296.1 GCA_029932015.1 Candidatus Fermentibacteraceae bacterium | reverse complement strand
TCATCTGACGGCTGCCACTCGAGGTCGAGACCTCCAAGTATCCTTCCGGATGAGAAACCGTGAAAATCATAGGTTCGGGCATAGCCGATATCCAATCCGGCCTTAAGAGTGGGATGCAGGGAGAAAGACATACTGCCCACATATGCGCCCGAAGCAATTGTCCGTCCTCCTCCGGCCTGGAAACTGACACCTGCCCAGCTCGATATATCAGGGTTGAACCAGCCGTCACCGGCGGGTTCTACAAGAGAAAATCCGGAGGGCTCGAGCCCTGTGGCCAGGACCAGAGCTGAAATGACGAGAATGCATACAGGCAAAAAAGTTCTCATATCACATCTCCCTTCAAGAGTCGAATATATTACTTTGGAAGTATGGTCAAAGTTCCAGGATCGGGAGGTTGTTAATGAGTGGACTCGAATACACACCCGCGACCGTTTTCAGAGAGGAGCCCGAGGGAGGAATTCTCTTCGATGTGGATACAGGCAGACTCAAGCTGGTCGAAGGCGTTGCCTGGGGCATTGCAGCCATGATAGACCGCGGTGCATCGAGAGCGGATATACTCAGGGAATTGGTGGGACGCTACCCGGATGAGGTAGACCTCGAGGCGGATCTCGATTCCTTCCTCAATGAACTGATCAAAGAGCATTTTCTTCAATCCCCCGAGCGGGGTGGCGCTTGTTCGTAGCCCCTTTTCAGGCTAACCTGCTCATTACAGGGCAGTGTAATCTTTCCTGCCGTCACTGCGGTGTATTCAGCCATGGACCGCTGAGAGGCGAACTCACAGCCGAACAGTGGGGCGGTGTTCTGGACAGGCTCGCAGAAGCGAAGATACTCAATCTGACCCTCACTGGCGGTGAACCGTTCTGTCGAAGCGATCTTCCCCTGATCCTGCAGATGGTGCGTGAGCGCCCGTTCAGAATAAGCATCAACACAAATGCCTCACTGATCGATGACGAAATGGCCGAGCTCATTGCTTCGACAGCTCCCAGGCTCGATGTAGTCATGGTCAGTCTAGATGGAGATTCACCCGAAACCCATGACCTTATCAGAGGTCCGGGAGCCTTCGATGCAATGATCCGCGGTGTTGATGAACTGGGTAAGGCAAAAGTCCCTGTCTGTTTCTATTTCACCGTAAACGCGCTCAATTCGCACAGGATGACCGAGACGGCGGCTCTGGCGCTTCGAAAGGGTATGTACATCAAATTCAACTGTTTTCTCGATGCCGGACCGGAGACCGATCCCGCACTGAACCCGACAGGGGAGCAGGTAAGGACAGCCGCCCGGATGGTTCTTGATCTTGCCAGCCTTCACCCTGGGAGGATAACGGGCACCTTCCTTGAGATGGCTGTCGCCGCGAGGATGATATCCGAAGGAGAGGGAATCCCCTACAGCGAGGAGAGTTCGGCCTGCGGAGGTGGAGTGAGCAAGATAGTGGTTATGCCTGATGGTATTGTTTCTCCCTGTGATCACCTTCCTGGAGTTATTCTCGGAGATCTGAAAGTGGATTCGCTGGAGGATATCCTTACCGGCAGAAGGACCGCTGAGTTTGTGAAGTCGTCCTGCGGCAGGGCACGGCCATGGCCTGAATGCCACGACTGTGATGTCAGGGATTTCTGTCCCGGCCCATGTCCTGCCGGAGGATCTGACAGGACTGGTCCAGGCATAACCTGCATCCGAAATTACATGGAGCAATGATGGAACAATTCCCTCCCTTACGGCATCTCTATGTCAATCCGGCCGGGGACTGCAATCTTTCCTGCGCACATTGCTGGATCACACCGGACAGGTCAGCCTCGATGTTCGATGTAAGGGCACCGGCTCAGAGAGAGATAACTCCGGATGATCTTCACCGTCTGATAGTGGAGGCCCTCCCCCTTGGATTGCTCTCAGTCAAATTCACCGGCGGTGAACCTCTCCTCAGATCTGATTTTGCTGAACTCTACGCAGCGGCAGGCGAGACTGTATCAACGATCATCCTTGAGACCAACGGCACCCTGGAACCTCCCGGGATCTGGGACGCGCTGAGATCAGCCCTTCCGCGTTCCGTAGCGGTCAGTCTTGACTCGGTGGAACCCGGCATTCACGATGCATTCAGAAGAACACCAGGGGCCTGGAATCGCTCCCGAGGATTCATTGATAAGCTTGTGAGCATGGGCATTGAGACACAGGTAATAATGTCGGTTATCGGCGGGGATGCAGATCCAGTTGTCCGAATGGCAATGCTCTGCAGGGAAATGCGTGTATCGAGCCTCAAGATCAACCCTGTACAACCCATCGGAAGGGGCAGGGAGCTCAGCGGGTCCGAACCGGATATAGGTGGGATCATAGATCTCGCACGGAGGGTTCACGCCAGGCTCGGGAGAGCCGTCACAGTTGATGTGCCTCCGGCGTTTATTCCACTAGACAGGCTTAAAGGGCATACGCTCTGCCCGGTTCTCAATCTTCTCGGCATCCTCCCTGACGGTGGAGTCTCATTCTGCGGCATAGGCTTCTCCTTCCCGTCCATGGTCATGGGGAATGCCACAACAGAGTCGCTGGCGGGGATATGGAAAAACTCTCCAACGCTCGCTCTCCTGAGGGAGCAGGTGCCCCGGAAAATCGAGGGCATCTGTTCGGAGTGCATTCACCTTGAATCCTGCATGGGCAAGTGCGTGATGCAGAACATGGCATCCGGCGGCAGTTTCACTTCCCCGCACTGGTTCTGTACTGCGGCGGCTGAACAAGGGCTCTTCCCTGCATCAAGGCTAGCCCCCTGATATGAAGAAATCCATTCTCAGGGCCGAGGCAAGGGCACTGTCAGGGAAGGGCGCTGTTCTGCATGCCGCAGCGATCTCGCTTGATGGGAAGGGACTTCTCCTGATTGCCCCTTCCGGTGGCGGTAAGAGTACTGCCGCATCCCTGCTGAGTGCGGCAGGTCATGGAGTTATCGGGGATGACAGCGTCATTGTCTCGAGAGGGACCGAGGGAACATGGAGACTGATGCCATGCGCAAGCTGGGTCTGGTCGACCGGAGAAAGCCCATCCCCGGTCCCGCTTAAGTGGACAGTGTTTCTCGAGAAGGGCCTTCCGGAGGATCTGATACAGCTTAACCCGGTATATGCAGCCTGGCGATTGCTTACTTATAACAAGCCTATGGCTTACATGGACCTGCCCCCGATCGACAGATCACCTTTCAGGGAGCAGGTGAGGGTACTCTTCAGGGAATTCCCCGTGTTCATACTGAGACACGGCAGCAGCAGAGGTCTGCTCGAGATGCTCGGTAGACTGCCCTGAGTATTATGGATGGCAATTTTGGAACCGTCAGGAATGGCCTTGTCTATGGCTTTGTCAGGGGTACTTCGATGTGGC
>JAOZQW010000295.1 GCA_029932015.1 Candidatus Fermentibacteraceae bacterium | reverse complement strand
TCCCGGATCACGAGAGAACCGCAGAGCTGCCGATGCTCACCTGGGACGGTGACAGGGCGGAGGTAGTATGATGAGTGCAGGAGAGTCACTGAGGAGGGTGGAGGACTTCGGGTGGCTCGGACCCGGTGCATGCCCCATCGCGAATATCCCTTCCATAAGTGAGATGAAGATGCCTGGCGAGGTTCTGGCGGTTCTGGTCTCAGACGACATCGAGCCATCGGTGGCTGCCTCGGAGGTCAGGCGACTCTGTGGTGAACTGATCCCCTTCGTAGCTCTTGCCGCCCCCTCGGCGGCGGAGGACTGGATACGGACTGGTGCCGCGTCTTTCCTGCCTCCGGGGACGGACCCTCAAGCTGTATTGGCCGTTCTCTCGGGAGTTGGCTCTCTCGCAGGCAGGGCGGCTTCGCTGAATCCCCTGACTGGACTGCCGGGCAACCAAGTCATCGCTGAAGTACTTCGGCATAAGGTGCTTCAAGGAGCCGAACTGGCTGTCTATATGGATATTACGGGTTTCAAGCCCTTCAATGATTACTACGGATTTGCCAGGGGTGACGCAATCCTCCGGATGCTTGCCTCCATTCTCACAGGGAATCTCGGGCACTGGTTCGTGGGGCATATAGGCGGAGATGATTTTCTGGCAGTTGGATCCGGAGATAATTTCAATAATGCGATCAACAGGGTATCAAGGATATTCTCTGCAAGGTCCAAAGGCTTCTACAGTGCAGCTGATCGCTCCAGAGGGGGGATCGAAGCACTTGACCGCTTCGGCAGCTTCAGGTTCTATCCCTTCATGGAGCTGACTGTCTCCGTTGTTTCGGGAGAGGGCTGCGGAAACCTCGGGAAACTGGCTGCCATGGCCGGTGCGGAGAAGAAGCGGGCCAGAGGCGAGGAGCCGTCGCTGACAGTATCCACATTTCTAACCGAAGAGGGTCGTGAACCTGCGATAAATGACCTCCGTAGATGGGTGGCGACCACAGGAGCAGATATGCTCTTCTCGAAAGCTCTGCTTGAATCTGCCGGGATCCTCGGAGATGCCGCCATGACAGTGTGTCTGGTTGAAGTACTTGCAGAGCATACTGACCAGTTTGTGAGGAAGAGCGCGGCGAGGGCGCTGGGCATGCTTCCGAGCCTGAGGACATCAGGCGCTCTGACGGAAGCGATGAGTGACTCAAGCAGGCATGTCAGAGCAACTGCTGCTGCCGCAATACCTTTCGCAATGGGTACCGAAGCAGGTCCCCTGCTGGAGGAAGCTCTGCAGGACAGCAGCACCTGGGTTCGGAGGTCTGCCCTGCGAGGACTCGGTATCAGCGGATGGGCGGGGGCAGGGCCGCTTCTGAACCGATTCCTGTTCGAGGGACCTCCTGAAACAAGGTCAGCTCTTGATCGGCGGAAAGAGCTTGAGGCTGCCCTTGAAGGGGCTGCCATTCTGGGGGAGAGGGATCTCATCCGATCGATACTTCCATATCTTGATCACCGGGGGGGAGTTGACCCTGAAAGGGCCTGGGAAGCACTCCTTACACTTGGCGGCGAGGAATGTCTGGACAGGATGATGCTGAAGCTCTCGAAGGGTGATCCAGGAGTCTATCTGCGATGGCTGGTCAGGTTGCAGGTGGAGGACCTGTCGGAGGAGCCGCTGAGGGAATTCGAGATACTCCTCTGTGAGCACCTCCTCGGAGAGGGAGTGGACAGAAGAAGTCTCCTCACCTTCCTGTCGAGACTGCCGCATACTCTTCCTTCGTCCACAAGGGATATTCTCAAACAAATAATCCTCAGTGATCACGATCCCCTGATCGTGGAACTCGCTCTCGAGGTCATGGTCAGGCGCGGTGATCATCCACTGGGAGGCGAGATATCAAGACTGCTTTCAAGGATCAATGAACGTCCTGGAAGTCTGCATATCAGTCGCAAGGGGCTCATTCTTCTCCTCAGATGGGCTTCCCTCAGGAAGAGCAGTGTGTCCAGAGGCTTTCTGGAGAAGCTCCTCAGGCACGAGTCCAGGGAGATCAGGACTGCGGCTGCAAGGGCTGTGACATCTATGGCTGCCGGCGGTAAAAAGCAGGTATGAGATTCGAACCTGCTGTTCGGAAACACCACCTGAGGATGGATCGTCATGAGTCTTGACAGTATTGTGGAATTGGATATATCGTCTTCAACAACAACCTGAAAGGTGATAGTATGAAAATGTCAGTCTTGTGTCTTGTCCTGGTGGGAATTGTCTCAGTGGCTTTCGGAGCAAATGATCTCCTGATACTGCATTGTGAGGGTGGTGGCACTCTTAACGGTGTTCAGAACAACATCGGCACCGATCCCTTCTACGGTTCGGTTGACTATCTCGATGGTTCTGTTGCACTTGTCCCTCTCGCAACACTTCAGAACTATACGTGCGTATTCACCTGGAACAATTATCAGTATCAGACCGGTCAGGGTGATGAACTTGCTGATTACGTTGACGCTGGAGGCAAGGTTGTCATGCTCGGGTGGGGGATAGCCCAGTGCTACGGGCGGATCATCGATGATGCAACCTATTGCCCGATAATCGGTGGCGCCAATTCCCATCAGACTCTTGATATGGGAGCCACCTACGCCCATGACATCCTGAACGGTGTATCCTCAATCACCGGCATTTACTACAGAGTTGCCGCATCACTGGAATCTGGAGCAACGCTGATAGCAGATGATACGATCGGTGAACCTCTTGTGGCCATCAATGCCGGTAACAGTGTAGTGGCGATCAATATGGTTGCAGGGGATTACATTAGCTGGAGCGGTGACGGCTGGATCCTGATGAACAACGCGATCAAGTTCCTCATGAACGCCGTACCTCTTGAGAGAAGCACCTGGGGCAGCATCAAGACAAGCTTCTAAACCAGTTGCTGCTGGAACTCAATAGCCTGAACTGAATTACTGCCCCCAAGGGAGTCCTCCCGGGGGCAGTATCTCGTTACGCACGAAATGAGGCCGGGCCTCATTTCGTGAATAATTCACGTATTGAGGCCCGGCCTGGTTATTTGTAAAGTCACCTTAAGACGGATTCTTGTCACTGCAATACTGGTACCGGAGGAGGGACTCGAACCCTCAAGTCCCGTCAGGGACAGCGGATTTTGAGTCCGCCGCGTCTGCCAGTTCCGCCACTCCGGCACAGTTGTTCGGTCCGTGGAATATGCGTTCCCTGTCTTCATCGGGGAAGTGCCCCCGTTCGTTCACGTGCATCCAGCGCCAATCCCAGGTCAGAAAGGGGTCTCTGGAGCTGTTCTCAACTTGACATAAAGGCCTCTCAGACGTAAGTTTGACAACTTGTCGGGCCCATAGCTCAGTTGGCTAGAGCCACCGGCTCATAACCGGTCGGTCCCTGGT
>JAOZQW010000294.1:2892-3359 GCA_029932015.1 Candidatus Fermentibacteraceae bacterium | reverse complement strand
TTCGCTGATGAGGGTTGATTACCTGGAATACAGGTATCTGGCAGCGCCTTGGTTATTGCAGCTGACCGATCCCTGAACCGAAACATGCTGTTTGGATGTGTACCTGGCTGAGTCCCTTTGACGGAACCCGGTCTCCTGCGGTATTCTTGCGCAGAATAGAATAAGCAGATACTGCAGGAAGGGAACCGGGCACTTCAGATCCCTCCAGGCTTGTTGCTCGGTGAACAGGCGGCAGCCAGTCTTGGATTTCAACCTAATGGAAGCGGGTATTCATGAACTTCCTGAAATGGGTCACACTTGTTGCTCTGATACTAGGAATCCCATCGGTAGCACTTTCAGCTGATGTCCGAACTACTCTGGAGACAAATCCTGAAGGCACATCGATCCACATCGAGACAGAGTCCCCCAAAATACTCTCCGGAGGGCAGTATAACTACTCTGGACTGGTAACATCATCGGATGCTTCG
>JAOZQW010000294.1:0-2882 GCA_029932015.1 Candidatus Fermentibacteraceae bacterium | reverse complement strand
CAGAAGAACATCAGTATTGGCCAGGCTGCCACTCACGTCCTGACTGGAGGCTGGTACGGTGGCGGAGTGATGTTCGAAGGGATAGGCGGTACGGGAAGCGTTCTGTGGCAGACAGCCGAACCGGTTGTGGGTCTGAATGAGTACTGGGTCTGGCTGGGCGTCGGCACCGAGATTGCACCTACCGCCGATATCTGCTATTCCGTCAGCACCTGGACGGTATACAACGACAACGGCACGCCAGGCTACTCGAGTGACGACTGGATGGTCTCGGATGACAACTGCGAGGTCAGCCGCTACGAGCCCACTTCCGCAACTCCGGTCTGGACATATGATGCAACCGGCTCATTCATGGCCAGTTTAACTGATGCTCCCGGCAGGTACGCATGTGCAGAGGATGGTTCGGTCTTCGCGGTCGGAGGTACCATCGATGGTCATCTTGCGGTCGCGTTCTTCGATACGACCGGCAGCGCTCCGTTCATGACCTATGAAGACAGCACGATCGCCTATCCTCCAAGACAGGTCAGGATAACGGCGGATGGATCCAAGTGCATATTCAGGATAAGCGCCGACCTGTACAGGGTGGACATCGCAACAGGTGTACTGGAGGATGAGTACTATCTTGGCTCCTCGACCGATTGCTTCGGTGTCTCCCCTGATGGCTCCGTTGTGGCTCATGGGTTCTCCTCAGCTTACGTCGCAACATGGAACGGGACCGAGTATCAGCATGCCTGGGTAAGACCGGTGAGCGGATACTATACAGGTGCGGCAACGGTCGCCGCGGACAACAGCACGATCTATTTCGGCTTCTATAAGAGCAATTACCTCTCCAACAGAGTGTACAGATTCGATGTTTCCAGTTCGACCGCCCTATGGAGCTACGAGTATCCTGCGGGCAGCGGTGGGAATCAGGATATCATAGAGTGGATGGACTGTTCGGATGACGGCAGGTGGATGGCTGCGGCATCCTGGGGCAGCGAGGTCGGGGGTGGACCTGAGATCAGTGTATTCGACGACCTGAATCCGTCCTCCCCGATCTTCTCCATCGACACACCCGGTTCGATGTTCGACATTGATATCAGCCCGAACGGACAGTACGTTGCTGCAACCGGCAAGCATGTTCATGCCAACGTAATGGGATCAGGTACTGATATCTACTTTGCATCAGTTTATGAGACAGGCATCGAAGGCACTCCGCCCGTTATATCAGGTCCTGTTATGCTGGATCCGGTAAGGCCAAATCCTGCAGCGGGATCCATCGAGCTCAGTTTCTCGCTCTCATCGGCGCAGCAGGTATCGATCGGGATATTCGATCAGTCCGGTCACCTAGTGGCTCATGTTCCGGCCATGCAGGCAGCAGCCGGTGATCACAATGTTCCAATCGATATAGACCTGGAAAGCGGAGTCTATTTCTGCAGGCTGAATGGTGAGAGCGGTTCAGGTGCGGTCAGGTTCGTAGTCATAAGATGATCCAGTACCTTTAGACTGCAACCTGCAGGATTTTACAAGACAGAACCGGGGCCGTATCTCACGGCCCCGGTTCATTCATCTCAGGCGGTGTTCAGGTCTTCGCTGTTCTTCCTGAATTTCTTCCTGCTCCCGAAGAGCACGTAGATACAGGGCTCGACAAGCAGTGTCAGCAGTGTCGCAAAGAAAAGACCGCCTATTATCGTCACAGCCATTGGTGCCCAGCTCTCTGCGCCCTCCCCTATCTCAAGGGCCAGGGGGACCATCGCAAGAATTGTAGTTGCGGCGGTCATGATTATGGGTCTCATCCTGATGGTCGAGGCCTGAACGATCGCCTCTTTAACCTCCAGCCCCTTCTTCCGAAGCTGGTTCGCATAATCGATCATCACGATACCGTTGTTCACGACGATACCCGCCAGCATCAGCATTCCGATGAGCGCCATCACTGACATCGGCGTACCGGTCACCGCAAGCCCCAGAACCACTCCAATGAAAGCAAGCGGCAGGGTGAAGATGATGATGAAGGGCTCCAGGAAGGATTCGAACTGACCCGCCATGACCATGTAGACAAGAAGCGCAGCAACGAGAATGGCGATCCCGAGGTACATGAAGGTCTCTTTCTGATCCTCCATCTCACCACCCATCTCGTACCTGAACCCGGACATGTCCATCTCCCTCAGAGTGGCGCTCACATCCGCACCCACGGCCCCGAGCGACCTCCCGGAAACATCGCAGGAGACCATGACGACCCTTGACTGGTTCTTCCTGTCGATCGTGTTGGATATCATCCTCTGGGTCAGATCGCCGTAGGAGATCGCGGGTCTTCCCAGGACGGTTCCGTATTCGAGGTCCTCGCGTGAATCGCGGAACATCTCGGGATACTGGACGAAAATGTTGAACTCATCATCATCATCCCTGAAGATGCTGGCATAGGAGCCCATAAATCCGTATCTCATATCCATCGCTACCTGCGTCTGTGTCACTCCGAGAAGCGACAGTCTGACAGGATCTGGAACGAAGGAGTACTCTGGAATGAGATTCTCCATCGAGGATGTTGCGTCCGTGACGCCTTCTATCCCGCTGATGGCCTCCTTGATCTCCTCTGCCTTGGCATAGAGAGCGTCCAGGTTGTCCCCGTATATCTCGATTTCAACAGCGGAACCTCCAAGTACGGACATACCGCCCTCGGTGGAGTATTCCAGGCCTGGAATATCAGCCAGCACCTCTCGTATAAGGTCCAGATACTCGAACATCGAGGTGGACCTCTGACTCGACGGTATCAGACGAACACGCATCATGGACGCATTGGATCCGCTTGCGCCGAAGATAGCCATAATGCCCGATCCCTGACCGATGGAAGAGTAGATGGCCAGCCTGTCCTCCTCCGGGATTATTGCGGCAATTGAGTCCTCAACTGA
>JAOZQW010000034.1:10463-12675 GCA_029932015.1 Candidatus Fermentibacteraceae bacterium | reverse complement strand
AGGAAACCGGGGCGGAGAGTGTTCCGCCCCGGCTGTGGAATTGCTAACTAGTTCGACAGCACGACCTGGACGGATGCGCCGCCGCCGATGCCTGAAAGTCTCAGGAAGTAGGTGCCGGCGGAGAGAGCCCCGGCATCCCAGGCCAGGGTATTCTGTCCGGCCTGCATGTCACCGGTGTAGATATTCTGGACCATGCGTCCAGTGATATCGAAGACATTGAGGGTGGTGAAACCGGAAGTGGGGATGTCCAGAAGGATGGACTGCCCGCTGATGATGGGGTTGGCTGAAGGTGTTACAGTGAAAAGCTCGGCAGCGCCCTCAGTACCCTCGATACCGGTCATCTCTGTAATGTCGAACTCATATGTCATTGTGAGCGTGGTCTGGAAGATGGGCTGCACGTAGAAGATGACCTCGTCCCATCCCTCTGCGTCAGCCGCAAGATCGAGCGTAGCTGAGGTATTATCCACAGTGTGATACTGGAAGGCTGTCCGTCCATCATCTGCGGACTGGATAACGCCTACATGCCATTGGAAGTTGTCCCTGCCGTTGAAGGCGAACTCTATCCATTTCTGGTAGCTTGTTACATCGACCTTGATCCAGTGCAGTCCGTAGACCTCGGGAGGATAAACACCTTCGTCACCACTGGCTGGCAGGCTGGAGATGGTGTGATATGCGAAAGTGTAAGGTCCCGGAGTCCAGAGTGAGCACTCCTCAAGGGGATAGTAATGGTCGCTGGCGTTGTGTCCAGTGAACCAGCGCCAGGCATCGTACTCTGCAAGCCAGTCAAGGAATGAAAGGCCGTAGTACTCAGCGGTGGTGTTCAGGGCGTCAAGCATATTCGCGCCCTGTACTGCTGCGCAGTTCTCCCAGACCATTCGTACGGCCTCCTGCCCGCCGCACCTGTACTGCATGTACATGGGCCAGGGGGTGCATCCGTACTCGTACAGGCCTTCATCCATCGACCGGATGTCGTACCATGGTCTGCGAAGGCAGTTGTCTCCGCCGTGCAGGTAGGCGGCATAGGTGTCGTAGCCAACCTTGTACTCCATCCAGGTAGCGCAGTTCTCCTTGAACCAGCTGGGCTCAGCTGCCTCATAGCCGTTCTGGATGGCGTGCTGGAATTCATGTGCACAGGTCGACTGGATCTGGACTTCTCCCCAGCTCTCATCTGCGTCGAGGGCGATATGGCTCGCGTAGTCAGCTTCAGGTGTTGTGGGATCCGGAGGATTGCCGGCGCTGGTGCACCATCCGATGACGCCGCCCTCGATGTTGATCATGTAGACGTCCAGGCGGTCATCTCCACCGATACCGAGGTCAGAAGGAGGAGCATCCCATTCCAGTACATTCACTTCCTGCTCCCAGGCGTAGTCGAGTCCTTCTGCACAGGTCTCTACCCAGGCGAGGGAAGTGGCGTTTATCCCGGTGTCGGTCCAGTGGATCTTGAAGTTGCCGCCGGGGGTGTCATACAGGTACTCAGGTGATCCGACTTCGGGTCTGGCAAGGTCCAGCATTTCCTCGCGGATGGGAGCGGTGCAGTCTTCCAGAAGGACGGTGATCCTGTCCATGGTCGACATTCCGCAGGGAACGCTGATCGTGTTGTCAGTGTATTCGATCGGGATCATGTCGAGGTCGTAGAGAGAATTGTGGAGAAGCATGACGGCCTCGTCAGGGCTGATATCTCCTGCATCGAGTGCGTCATTCACTCTTGAAAGGATGGTGTCAGCCGAGGCAAGAGCCAGAACCGACATCAGGATAACGATGGCGTATCGCATTGATACCTCCAGAATTAAGGTGAGTGTTCTCGTATGCGTTATTCTAACTATGTACTAATCTAGCACTCTCGACATACTAACGTCCATATGGTCGCGATGGTTCCCAGGTGAGGTTGCAGGGGCTGATAACTGGCAACATAGTCGGGTTTGACCATCAGAGGATACTGGCACCATGTTCAGTTGCTTCAACGAGGTACTGAATGTTCAATGAATAAGGAGACGATCTTGAAGATTACTTTTCACGGTGCAGCCGGTGCAGTCACCGGCTCGGCGCATCTGCTCGAGGTTGCCGGTAAGCGAATCCTGCTTGATTGCGGACTGCACCAGGGACGCCGCAAAGAGAGCGACAGGCTGAACAGGGAGCATCCTTACGACCCCTCAAGCCTCGATGCTATCATCCTTTCGCATGCGCATATGGACCACAGCGGAAATCTGCCGAC
>JAOZQW010000034.1:9491-10453 GCA_029932015.1 Candidatus Fermentibacteraceae bacterium | reverse complement strand
ACGGATTCAATGGACTTATCATCAGTACTTTTGCATCGCGTGATCTCGCAGCCATTATGCTTCCTGACAGCGCTCACATCCAGAAGTACGACATTGAGTATCTGAATAAGAAGAGGGCGGCGAAGGACCTTCCACCTCTCGAGCCGCTTTACACCATCGACGATGTGACAGAGACCCTCAAAAAGTTCATGTCGATACCCTATGCGAGACCATTCGAGATATTCCCCGGCATCTCGCTGAGGTTCCTCGAAGCCGGACATATACTGGGTTCCTCCCAGATCGAGCTGACCATCCTGGAGAAGGGCCGAGAAAGGGTCCTGCTCTTCTCGGGAGACCTCGGCCGCTCCGGAAGACCGATCCTCCGGGACCCTGACGAAAGCTCAAGGGCTGATATCCTTCTTCTCGAGAGTACGTACGGCGGACGCAACCACGAACACCAGGAAGTCTCGGCCCAGCGCTTTGCCGACATCATCACCAGCACTCACAGGCGGGGAGGCAAAGTCATCATCCCCTCCTTCAGTGTGGGAAGGACCCAGGAGGTGCTGTACTACATTCACGAACTCCATGCCAGCGGCCATATGCCCCCGAACATGCCCGTATTCGTGGATTCGCCGCTCTCCTTCGATGCTACCGAGGTCTACAAGATCCACCAGGAGTGTTTTGATGCCGACCTTACAAAGCATCTCAGAGAGGGATCCAGTCCCTTCAGCTTCGAAGGACTGCACTTCATACAGAGCGTCGGGGAGTCGAAGGCTCTCAACACGATGAAGCAGCCTATGGTTATCATCTCCGCTTCCGGCATGTGTGAGAACGGCAGGATACTTCATCATCTCAAGAACAATATCCAGGATGAGCGATGCACTGTCCTTGTAGTCGGCTTCATGGCGGCTAATACGCTGGGTCGGCGCATAGTTGATGGAGAGACCAATCTTCGCATCTACGGCGAGGAGTATGAGATGAAT
>JAOZQW010000034.1:5544-9481 GCA_029932015.1 Candidatus Fermentibacteraceae bacterium | reverse complement strand
TAAGTCATCAACGGATTTTCCGCTCATGCGGGTTCGGATGAGCTTCTCGAATACGCCGAGAAGGTGGGAAGCGGCGCATCTGATATATTCCTTGTGCATGGAGAGGAAGATCAGTCAGGTGCCCTCGCACGAAGGATCGATGAGGCGATGGGGATCGAAGCCCATATTCCCACTCGCGGACAGGTCTTCGAACTCTGAGTTTCCGGTGGAACAATCGGTTTGTACAGAGGTACATCGAAGACAGTGGTGACAAAAATAGTGTAACCTCCCGATCGGAGTGGTGATGATTGCTATCGCATGCGCTTTGCTCTGTTCCCTCACCGGGGCCTATCCCGGTTTCATCCCTCCCCCTCAGGGGATGGGGGACGAGATACTTCCCCTGTCAGCCAGGACCTTCGGCATGGGCGGTGTTTCCGTCGGGATCGAGAACAATTCGATGTTCTCGCTTCTCAACCCTGCGGCCTCGGCCTGGACGATGAGTAGCGGGATATGTTTCGGAGGAAGGTACAGCGAAGGTGATATCGATGCCTGGAGCAACAGACTCGGTTTCCCGGACGTCTCGGCTCTTGTGCCTATTCCCCTCGGGATAGTCCTGGTCGGTTCGATAGAGGGCAGGAGCAGGCTCAGTGAAGAAGGGGACAGGTCCTTTACGGAGTACACCGGGCATTATGATTGGTCAGGCGGATTAACTGAGTCATACGCAGGCATTTCCGTCAGGACAGCCGACTGGCTCGGAGTATCCCTGGGGGGCAGATGCACATTCGGGAATATCGTTGCCGATGTCATCTTGAATCCTATCGATCCCGATCCACCGGTACCAGTTAATACAGTCTACCGCGATGATGCGAGTCTCAGGCAGGCCTGGGGCGGTGTCTTCGGGATAATGGTGAACACGGACAGCTTCGGTCTGGGCTTGTCCGTAGCGACTGACAGGGAGGGGGATCTCGAGGTCTTCCGTGATTATTCGGGCCATGGCGAGGACAGTATCTCCCAGAAATACTCCGTCCCCGGTGAGCTTTCAGCAGGCATCTCCTTCAGGCCGATCCCCAGTCTCCTCATCGGTGCGGACCTGTACTCCAGGAAAGCCCTGAACATCCTCGACAGCCATACAGATGAAGGCACGGTCATCTCAGCCGGGGCCGAATACAGCATTGGCGGCGGTCTCGCCGCTCGAGCGGGTTACAGCCACATGAGCGGTCTCTGGCGCGATGGGGCAACCAGTATCAGAGCAGGAGCGGGATTCACCCTTGGTGAAGGTATGGCCGGTATAGATCTCGCTGCAGGCTACCAGTACTGGAGGGACCAGCAGGACATTCGTCTCGATGAGACTGTGCTGATGGTCTCGCTCTGGGCCACTGAGAGATGGCTGGGGGACTGATTCTGGACACCGACGGTCCGGCATCTCCTGCCGGCGCCGCTGTAGCGATAGTTCCCGCTCGGATGGGTTCGACCAGACTACATGGTAAACCACTGGCCGATGTCGCAGGTGTTCCGCTCGTTGTGCGGGTCCTCCAGGGACTGGACGGCGCCGGTCTTGCGCTGACCGCTGTCGCAACTGACGATAGCACCATCGCCGATGCTGTGAGGGACTGGGGCTTCACTGCTGTAATGACGGGCGAATGCAGGAACGGTACCCATCGCGTATGGGAGGCCTGGAAGCTGTTGGGCAAGCCCGGGGAACTGGTGATAAACGTTCAGGGCGATGAACCCCTGGTAAGCCCGGACTGGATCAGAGCTCTGCTCTCCCGTCCCTTGGATGGACTGTCGGTCACTTCACTGGCACGGAGGGTGAGCGCATCCGCGGCAGAATCCCCGAATACGGTCAAGGCCGCAGTTACTGCCGAAGGCAGGGCGCTCTACTTCTCCCGTTATCCGATCCCCTGGGGAGCGGAATCCGTCCTCGAACATGTTGGCATATATTGTTTCCGTCCGGATGCCCTTCGTGTCTGTGCCGGCTGCAGCGGGACAATTCTCTCTGATGCGGAGAGGCTCGAACAGCTTGCATGGATGGAAGCGGGTATTCGGGTGGATCTGATAGAGGGTGATTTCAGAGGCATCGGGGTCGACACTCCGGAGGACCTTGAAAGGGCGGTTGAGTATTTCTCTGAAAACTGATTTCCCCCCTTCATCCCGTGGGCATTCGAGCGAAATGGCGCTCTTCATTATCGGTCCATGCGGACTGGAATCAAGAGACGTAGCCCTTCGGGTTGCCGGTGCGGCATCTGCTCTCATGGAACGGTTCTCTCCAGCACCCCAGCTGATATTCAAGTCCTCCTTTCTCAAGGACAACAGGACCAGCCCTGATTCCTGGGTCGGCCCCGGTATGGAGGAAGGACTCCGCATACTGGAGGATGTGGCATCTGAGTTCGATCTGAGGATACTGACCGATATTCATCTTCCCGAACAGGCGAAGCCGGTGGCCGAGGTCGCTGATATCCTTCAGATCCCCGCTTTCCTGTGCAGGCAGACCTCCATTCTGGAAGCTGCCGGGCGAACCGGTCTCCCAGTGAACGTCAAGAAGGGTCAGTTCATCGATCCTGCAGGGATGAACGGTGCTGCGGCCAAGCTCCGCAGAGCGGGTGCCGGCGAGGTCTGGCTTACCGAGAGAGGGACCTTCTTCGGTTATGGCGACCTTGTTGTCGACTTCCGCTCCCTGTCGCTTATGGCACCTATCGGGGACAGGATCATACTGGATGTGACCCACTCCCTGCAGAAGCCCGGCGCAGAAGGAGATTCCAGCGGTGGATGCCGCGAGTTCGCCCCGTATCTCGCCAGAGCGGGCGCAGCCTGGGGTGTGGACGGGCTATTCATCGAGGCTCATCCCGATCCTGCGTCAGCGCAGAGTGACAGGACCACTATGGTCGACCTCGATACACTTGCCATCCTTGTCGATGGAGCGGTAAGACACTGGGAAGGTCGAGCATGACGGATAGACTCGGATCCATCAGGCTTCTTGCTCTGGATGTCGATGGCGTACTTACTGACGGAGGACTTCACTATGGTCCCCAGGGTGTTGTTCAGAGGTTCAGTTCAAAGGACGGCGCGGCTATCATCCGGCTCAGGAAGATGGACTTTCCGGTGGCTCTGGTCTCATTCCGCGATTTTCCGGCCACCAGGCGTAGAGCGGCTGATCTGGGCATAGATATCCTCTGTCTCGGAAGCAGTGAGAAGGCCGCTGCCCTCGAAGGGCTTTGCGCCCATCTCTCTATCGAGCCTTCGGCTGTTCTTTTCATGGGGGATGGTCCGATGGACCTCCCTGCCCTCGAACTTGCAGGCGTCAGCGCATGTCCTGCGGACGCGCATCCAATGGTCATGGCAGAATGCGATATCGTCACTGAGGCTCCGGGCGGACATGGCGCTGTAGGTGAACTCGTGGATATGCTTCTGGAGAGGATATCTGATGACTGAGCTATATGATGAGGCGCTCAGAGTCCTTCAGATAGAGGCCGACTGGCTCCTCACGACTGGTGACCTGATCAGGGATGACTTCCCCAGTGCAGTGGATGTGCTCTCCGGCATCACTGGAAAGATAGTCGTCTGCGGGATGGGCAAATCGGGCCACATTGCACGGAAAATTGCCTCCACCATGACCAGCACAGGCAGCCCGGCTTACTTTCTCCATCCTTCGGAAGGGGTCCATGGGGATCTCGGACTCCTCCAGCGCGGAGATGCGGCGCTTGTCCTTTCCAAGAGCGGTGAGACCAGGGAGATCGCAGTCCTTCTGCCTACGATCGCCACACTCGAGATACCCGTAGTGGCCATCACTTCATCAAGGGATTCGCTTCTATCAAAGGCAGCGGCCGTCACTCTTCAGCTACCCGACCAGTCTGAAGCCTGCCCTTTCAATCTCGCGCCCACCGCCAGCACCACGACCATGCTCGCCCTCGGAGACGCTCTGGCAATGCGACTTTTTCAGCAAACGTATTTGGACGCTTTA
>JAOZQW010000034.1:0-5534 GCA_029932015.1 Candidatus Fermentibacteraceae bacterium | reverse complement strand
TCGGTTCTCTTGGCACGAGACTCCTTATGAGGGTCTCCGAACTGATGGTCGGTCCGCCCCTGCCCGTTCTTCCGGAGGAAGTGCCCCTTTCAGAAGCAGTGGCGCTGATGACGGAGCACAGGGGCGTCTGCCTCTCGGTCTCCGATGACGGGAGCCTTGCCGGCATCTTCGTCTACGGCGATCTCGGAAGGCTCATGAAGAACAGGGAGAACATCCTCAATCAGCGCCTTGGAGATGTCCTCATACGGACCCCGGAGACCTGCCTTGCCGATGAACTTGTCTCAATTGCTGCCGCAAGGATGGAGAAAAAGGGCATCACCAGTCTCGTCGTACTCGACGAAGCATCCGTTCCGAAGGGCATACTCCACCTCCACGATGTCCTTCGCGAAGGGGTGAGGTAACCCCGCTCTCATGGCCCCTTTCCGAGGGCTTCGTCATGCGTTTGAACTCCCGGCAGCGAAGCTCCTCGTCGGTTGTGCTTCGATAATCCCCCGAAGACTGACATGGCTGCTTGCGGGACTGATCGGCAGCATTGCCGCAGCCCTGCCGGGCCAGTCCAGCCGCATCTTCGATATCAACAGAAGGCATGTGATCGAGCAATGCGATCTTCAAGTCTCGAAGAGAAGGGTCTTCAGATACATCATCTCAGGGTTCATGGATTTCTTCAGGCTCCAGAGAATGAATGATGATGCTTTCAGGAAGAGGGTCGAGGTCAGAGGTGCTGAGAACATGGCGGCAGCTCTCGCCGAGGGCAGAGGGGTTCTGGCGATCACAGCTCATTACTCGGCCTGGGAGCTCATTCCGAGGGCTGTCGGGCTCGAAGGGCATCGAGTCGGTGTCGTCTCGAGGAGGCTGTCGGACAGGGCAACATCGGACTATCTGGATACGCTCAGATGCAGGCATGGAGCGACACTGATCGACAGGGGAGCAGGCCTGCCGACCCTCATGCGTAGTTTGCGTGACAATACCGCAGTCGGTATTTTGATAGACCAGGATACACTGGGGGTCGAAAGTGATTTCGTTGACTTCCTGGGCCTCCCCGCGAGGACCCCGGTCGGTCCGGCCAGGCTGGCCCTCAGATTCGGTATCCCCGTCGTGCCGCTCCATATCAGGAGGACGGGCGGGGCTGGATCTGGATACCTGCTGGAGATAGAGGAGCCGGTCGATCTGTCCACATTCGATGGACCGGACGGCTACCTGGATCTGACAGCCCATTTAACCGGGAGGATTGGTGATTGGATTCGTGAGGACCCTGAGCAGTGGATATGGATCCATGAGCGCTGGGCTCGCCGTCCTGGCTCTGCTCCTGGCCTGCGGTAGTTCCGCTCCGGTCGACATGGACCCGGAGAGTGGACCTATGCAGATCGTGGAGGATTTCGTCCTCGTCCAGTCGGCGGAAGGCATCCGCTCATGGAGACTGGAGAGCGAGAGGGCTGATTACACCGAAGGTGACAGCATCCTCATCCTTACGGGGGTGAACATCACATTCTTCGAAGATGATATGCCTGCTACTCTGCTGCTCGGTGATTCAGGCAGAGTGGACCTGCAGAGCGGACTTATGAGGATATGGGGCGATGTCACGGCAACCACCAGCGATGACAGGTACCTGCAGACATCCGAGCTGATCTGGGACGATGAGCTGGAGGTCCTGCACAGTGATTGTCTCGTCACGCTGACGATACCTGATTCCACCGGTGAGACTGTCCTTTCAGGCAGGGGAGTTGACCTGGATACCGGACTCGGAGCGGGTGAAGGGGTTGAGATCGATGAAGACTTCACGGCAGTCTATTCGGGTCTTGTCGACCTGGAGTAGCCTCGTTCTACTGCTCATTGGGGCGGCGGCGGCCGACATCTTCACCGTCAACGCGGACAGGGCTTCCGGCAGGGAACTGGATGGGGGCGAAGCGGTGATAGACCTCGACGGGAATGTCGAAGTCACCGATGGTGAGATCACCGTCACCTCGGACAGCGGCACCGTCTGGCAGAGTTCCGGCAATGCAGTTTTCTATGGGAACGTAGTCGTCGTTACTGACACACTGACGGGCACTTCCGATTACCTTGAGTACCTTAAGGATGCCGGCATGATCACCATGACAGGTCATGTCGTCCTTACTGATGGAGAAACAGTTGTCGAAGCCGGGGAGATCGTCTACTTCAGGACAAGCGCCAAGGCGACGGCCAGGGAATCCGTTGTCATGTCAGGCCCCTGGCTCGGGATGGTCGAGGGGGAGTACGCGCTCTACGACAGGGACAGGGGCAGTCTCTTCGTAACAGTCGATCCTGTCCTCAGAAGGATAGAGTCGGGCGACAGCCTGACCGTCACCGCTGACCGCCTGGAGTTCTTTCCCGATGACAATACCGCCGAGGCCCAGGGCAACGCATTCGTCGACATGCCGTCAAGGGAATTCACATCGAGTTCGGAGTACCTCAGGTACTTCGGGGACGAGGACCGGTTCGAGCTCTTCGGGTCACCGCTTATGACGACTGCGGACGGTGAAATCGAGGGTGACTGGATGGAGATCCTGATGGACGGCGACGAGGGACCTTCGGCCGTAAGAGTGGAGGGAGGCGCATCTGGATATTTCCTTGACCGCGGACTGGAACCTCCATCCGAGACATGGTTCTCCTCCGAGAGAGCCTTCTTCGCGCTGGAGGAAGGCGATCCCGATTCCGTCATGCTCACCGGCTCCGCCAGACTCACGATGAAGAGCGGGGGAGAGGCTGCCGACAGGGCTGAGATGAACACGGTGACAGGGAACACGTTTGTTATAAGGTTTGAGGATGGGAACGCGACCCGTGTCGTGGTCTCGGGATCGGTAAACGGCACTTACAGCTATCGTGGAGGTAATCCTTGACTCGGACTCGCGGGAAATCCATCGAGCACAACGGAGCTGAACTGCTGCGGACGGAGGACCTCGTAAAGAGGTACCGCAAGCGTGCAGTGGTCAACGGAGTCTCCCTCAAAGTGAGCAGGGGCGAGACCGTCGGGCTCCTCGGTCCAAATGGCGCAGGCAAGACGACTACATTCAATCAGATAGTCGGCTTCATCCGTCCCGACAGCGGGGATGTATTCATGGATTCCACCCCGATCACCAATCTTCCGATGTACAAGAGATGCAGGCTGGGCATAGGATACCTTCCCCAGGAGTCAAGCGTTTTCCGGAAGATGACTGTCGCTGACAATCTGATGGCCATACTCGAGACGATGGGTCTCTCCCGCAGGGAGCGGAAGAAGAGACAGGCTGAGCTAATCAGCGACCTCGGCCTTGAGAGGGTGGCCGGTCAGAAGGCCTACACACTCTCCGGTGGTGAGAGGCGCAGGGTCGAGATCGCCAGGGCCCTTGTCACCAGACCCGCTTTCCTCCTGCTTGATGAGCCCTTCGCGGGGATCGACCCCATCGCTGTTGATGACATCCAGGGGATAATCAAGAAACTAAAGGGCATGGGGCTAGGTATCCTGATAACCGACCACAATGTCAGGGAGACACTCGAGATAACCGACCGCGCATACATCATGTTCGACGGAAAGATCCTCATCTCCGGCTCCGCTGCTGAACTCGCGGAGAATCCCGAAGCCAGGAAGATCTACCTCGGTGAGAGGTTCAGACTCTAGGATGGCCGATCTGAAGCTCAGCCAGAACCTCCGCATGACCCAGACCCAGAAGCTGGTCCTGACGCAGAAGATCAGGCAGGCTCTGGAGATACTTCAGCTCCCTTCACTGGACCTCGACAACATGATCTCGAAGGAGCTGCAGGAGAATCCGCTCATAGAGAACGAGCCCGAACAGCGTACGGAGTCCCCGGATTCCCTTCCTGAAAGCACTCCAGCCGCCGAGGCAGAGGAGAGCTGGGAGGAAGAGCCATACCGGACCGACAGCACTGAGCGCGACCCGCTGGACATCCTCAAGCAGATAGAGGAGCACATGGGTGAGAGCCCTTCAAGCTCCTGGTCCCCTGACGACGAGGTCTGGAGGCCGGAGGCAGTAAGTCAGCAGACGCTCTCCGAATACCTGCTCGAGCAGGTCTACTCAATGATGCTGAAGCCCGACCTCGAGGAAGCCATCGTCTACCTTATCTATTCTCTCGACAGACACGGACTCCTTTCTCTGCCCTCCTATGAACTCGAGATCGGCTGGGATGGCGACACTCAGCTTCTCGAGAAGGCCAGGGGCATCCTCAGATCACTGGAACCGACGGGTATCGGAGCAGGGAGTGTAGTGGAAGCCCTTCAGATGCAGCTCATCGAGCGAGGTCATACTCCTGAGAGTCTCGAGTATCGCATTATCACAGATCACTTCAGGGACATGGCCGACAGGCGGCTCAAGGAGATCGCCAGGGATGAGCACTGCACCCCGCTGGAGGTTCAGGCGGCAATAGATCTGATATCGGGTCTCAATCCCTGGCCGGGCAACCAGTTCTCATCCGGGACCAATGCCGCCGTCATACCCGACATCATCATCATCAAGATTGGCGACAGGTACGAGGCAATTCTCAATGACAACAGGTTCCCCAGACTTATGATCAGCGCCAGGAACCGCCGCATACTCGAATCCCCCGGCACTCCTGACAACGAGAAGGACTATGTCAGGAAGAAGTACCAGCGCGCTTCATGGTTCATCAAGGCGATTACCCAGAGGCAGGAGACAGTGACCAGGATCGGACGCTTCCTGGCTGATTACCAGAGTAATTTCTTCGAGCACGGCATCGGAGGCCTGAAGCCGCTTACACTTCAGATGGTCGCTGACGCCCTCAACTATAACCAGTCCACGATAAGCCGCGCCATCAACGGCAAGTACATCCAGTCACCGAGGGGCATACATGAGATGCGGTTCTTCTTCAGCAGAGCCCTTGCCGGTGAAGCAGGGGTCATTTCCAGCAGGACCGTGAAGGACGAGCTCAGAAAACTCATCGAGTCTGAGGACACCGCCAGACCAATGTCCGATGCGGCTCTCGCCGAGGCCCTCTCAGCCGGTGGCATGGAGGTCAAGCGCAGGACGGTGGCCAATTACAGGACAGAGATGGGATTTCCTTCCGCAAGGAAGAGAAAACGGTACTGAGCCAAGCTCTGAGGAGGAAGAAATGGAAGAGCATTCCATCGATATCTATACTCTTGAATTCCCTGAGGGTTGCAATGTCATTCTCGGACAGTCCCACTTCATCAAGACCGTCGAGGACATCTACGAAGCGATAGCCGGGACAGTACCGGGCGGCAGCTTCGGCCTTGCCTTCTCAGAAGCTTCAGGACCAAGGCTCGTTAGAAGCGACGGGACCGATCTTGAACTCCGCGCCATCGCCGAGAACAATCTGCTCAGACTGGGCTGCGGACACACTTTTCTTGTTGTTATGAATGGTATATACCCAATTCAGGTACTTGATAGAATTAAGATGGTCCCCGAGGTCTGCAGGGTATTTTGTGCTACCGCGAATCCCGTACAGGTCATCAGGGCCAGGACGAAGCAGGGTGGAGGCGTTCTGGGTGTCATTGATGGCGAGGCTCCAATTGCTGCGGAGATCGACGAGGACAGGGAGAACCC